>CAMBCD010000043.1 GCA_945863085.1 Bordetella parapertussis | reverse complement strand
CTGCGCGACTTCCAGCGCGGGCGCACGGTGACCGTCGCACTGCACCGCCCCCCTGATATCTCCGCGTTACGCGCAATCGCCGGTGTCACCGGCGTGGAGCCTGCGGGTGAAGGCCGCTTCCGCATCCAGTTCGCACCCGACAGCGATCCGTCGGAGGCACTGGTCCGTGCAGCCGGCGCCGGCGACTGGGGCCTCCACCAGCTCACGCCGGCGCAAAGCAGCCTCGAAGACGTGTTCGTGCAATTGACCACGCAGGCGGAACCGTCATGATTTTCACCATCGCCGGCAAGGAATTGCGCACCTTGTTCACCTCGCCGCTGGCATGGCTGGTGCTCACTGTCGTGCAGGTCGTGCTCGGTTACGGCTTCCTGAAACGCCTCGACGATTTTATGCAGGTGCAGTCGCAACTGGCGCAAATGGTCAGCCCGCCCGGCATTACCGAACTGGTCGCCGCGCCCACTTACGCCACCGCCGCCGCGATGCTGCTATTCGCGGTGCCGCTGCTGGCGATGCGCATGATCGCCGAGGAGCGCCGCAACCAGACGCTGACGCTGCTGCTCTCGGCGCCGGTGTCGATGTCGGAAATCATCCTCGGCAAATTCACCGGCCTGATGGCCTTCCTGCTGATCATCGTGCTGCTGGTGCTGGCCATGCCGCTGCTGCTCGTGACCGGCACCCGCCTCGACTTCGGCCTGCTCGCCGGGCTGACGCTGGCGCTGCTGCTGCTGGCGGCGAGTTTCTCCGCGGTCGGCCTCTACGCCTCGAGCCTGACCGCGCAGCCGATGGCCGCCGCGCTGCTCGGTTTCGGCATGTTGCTGGCGATGCTGTTCATGGGCGAGACCGCCGGCGACAGCCTGCGCGCCCGGGGCTGGCAGGTGCCGGCGGCATTTGCGCAGGTATTCTCGCCGCTGAAAAACTTCGAACCGCTGGGCCGCGGCATCATCGACAGTTATGCCATCGCCTGCCCGCTGCTCTTGACCATCGCCTTCCTGAGACTCGCCATCCGCCGCCTCGACGGCCGGCGCCTGCGGGGATAAACGATGCAGATCACCCGCAACCTGCGCTGGCAGCTCGCCGTCCAGAGCGGCATATTCGTGGTGCTGCTGGCACTGCTGGTCGCACTGCTCGCCTGGGTTGCCCACGAATACCGCGCGGAACGCGATGTCACGCGCAGCGCGCGCAATTCGCTGTCCGCGGCAACACTCGGCGCGCTGCAGCAGATGCAGGGTCCCCTGCGCGTCACTGCCTATGCAGTGCGCCAGGACGCGAGCGGAGCCAACATCCACAAACTCGTCGAAGAACGCGTGCGCACCTACAAACGCGCCAAACGCGACCTCGAATTGCAGCTGATCGATCCGCGCGAGCAACCCAAGCTGGCTGCGGAAGCCGGCTTGCGTACACCCAATGCGCTGGTCATCGAATACCAGCGGCGCTCGGAACAGATTCCCCTCAATGAGTTCAACGAACAGAATTTCGCCAACGCGCTGGTACGCCTGCTGCGCGGTGCCAACAGCCTCGTGTTGTGGCTCGACGGCCATGGCGAGCGCAAGCTCGACGGCCTTGCCAATCACGACCTCGGCAGCTTCGGCCAGCAGTTGCGCGAAAAAGGTTTCAGCGTCAGCAGCATCAACCTCGGGCTTGCGCAGGAAGTGCCGGTCAACGCGGCGCTGCTGATGATCACCCAGCCGCAGGTCGACCTGCAGCCGGCGGAGATCGAGAAACTGTTGAACTACATCGACCGCGGCGGCAACCTGCTGTGGCTGATCGACGCCGAGCCTCTGCGCGGGCTGCAACCGCTCGCCGAAAAACTCGGGCTGGTGCTGACGCCGGGCACCGTCATCGACCCGGCTCTGGCGCCGCGCAGCGGTCCGCCGGTATTTGCCGTCGCCGCCAATTACGCGCGGCACGTGGTGGTCGGCACGCTGCAATACAACACCCTGTTCCCCCATGCCCGGCAAATCGGCGCCGACGACGGCGCCGGCTGGCGCGTCACGCCGCTGATCGACGTTGCACCGCGCGGCTGGGTGGAAACCGGCAAACTCGACGCCAAATCCACGTTCGACAAGTCGCGTGATTTTCCCGGCCCCGTCAACATCGCCACCGCCTTTGAACGCACGGTCGGCGACCGCGAGCAGCGCGTCGTTGTCGTCGGCACCGGGCATTTCCTGTCAAACAGCTTTCTCGGCAACGGCGGCAACCTCGCACTCGGCACCGGCATGTTCAACTGGCTGGCCGGCGAAGACGCGCTGGCCACCATCGACCCGCGCCCGGCCGCCGACACCCGGCTCGACATCGACAGCACGCAGCTCTACCTGATCGCGTTTGTGGTGCTGTTCCTGCTGCCGCTGACCTTCGCCATCACCGGCGGCGTGGTCTGGTGGCGCCGGCGCAACGCGGCCTGATGCCGCCGGCATGAAACGCGGCTGGTTGCTGAATGTTGCGTTGCTCGCCGCGGTTGCCGCGCTGGGGTGGTTTGTCTGGCTGACACCCTCACGCGAAGATCAGGCGAAACAACCGCTGTCCAGGCTGCAATCCGCACAGGCCCAACACATCACGCTGAAGCGCCCCGGCCAGCCGGCCCTCACCCTGGAACGCCGGGATGCGCAATGGCAGATCACCGCGCCGTTCAAGGCCCGCGCCGACGAATTCCAGGTGCTGCGCATGCTGACCATTCTCGAAGCGCAACCGACCCTGCAACTGCCGGCCACCGACCTGGAACGTTTCGACCTGCAATCACCGGTGGCCCTGCTGACCATTGATGGTGTGGAGTACACCTTCGGCGGCATCAACACCGTCACCCGCGAACAGTACGTGCAACGCGGGGACAAGGTGTATGCGGTCGCACTGCGCCATGGTGCGGGGCTACCCGCCAATCCACTGGCGCTGGTCCGCCGCGTACTGCTCGCCGAACAGGAACAACCGGTGGCCATAAGCTTGCCCGAATTCAGCCTCAGCCAGAAAGAGGGACGATGGACGCTGACGCCGCCTTCGGATACCAGCCAGGATGACCTGCAGCGTTATGTGGATCAGTGGCGCCATGCGTCGGCTGCGCAAGCCGAGCCTTACGCCAACAAACCGCCGCTGGCTGAAATCCGTATCACGCTGCGCGACGGCAAAGTGCTGGAGTTCGGCGTGCTGCAACGTGCACCACAATTGCTGCTGTGGCGGCACGATACCGGCTTGCAATACCTGTTTTTGGAGGCCGCCGGACGCGCGTTATTGAGCGCACCGGGAGCAGCGCCCGCCGATACCTTCGGCAAAAATAATCAATAAAAAAACAAATATTTACAATAATTCCGTGCCTGAACTGCCCGAAGTCGAAACCACCCGTCGCGGACTGGCCTCCAGCGTGGAACAGCAACGCATCGTGCGCGCCGTAGTACGCCATCGCGGCATGCGCCAGCCGGTGCCGCGCGGGCTGGAGCGCCGCCTCGCCGACGCACACGTCACCACGCTGTCACGCCGCGGCAAGTATTTGCTGTTTCATTGCATGCCACCCGACGGCAAAGCCGGCACACTGATCGTGCATCTCGGCATGTCCGGCCGGCTGTGGCTGGTCGATGCCGCGACAGCGCCGGAAAAACACGATCACTTCGACCTTGAGTTCGCCAACCGTCGCATCATTCGCCTGCGCGATCCGCGCCGCTTCGGCCTGGTACTGTGGCAGTCGGGGGATCCATTGCAGCATCCGCTGCTCGCGGCCATCGGGCCGGAACCGCTGACGGCGGATTTCGACGGCGCGGTACTGCATCGCGCGATACGCACACGCAGCGCCGCGATCAAACTGGTGATCATGGACAGCCATGTCGTTGCCGGTGTCGGCAACATCTACGCCAATGAAGCGCTGTTCCGTGCGGGCATCGATCCGCGCACGCCGGCACAACGCATCAGCCGCGCACGCTGTGAAGCGCTGGCGGAACAAATCAAGCTAACCCTGGGAGAGGCAATCACTGCCGGCGGCAGTTCATTGCGCGACTATGTCGGCAGCGACGGCATGGCGGGAAACTTCCAGAGCCAGTTTCTGGTTTATGGCCGCGCCGGAGAAGCCTGCATGCGTTGCGGCACCACAATCCGTGAATTGAAGCAGGCGCAGCGGGCGACCTGCTACTGTCCGAGTTGTCAGAAGCGTTGAAAGGTTAGCGGCGCAATTTCGCGCCTTCCGATCAGCTTCAAGCCGCTTTTTGCGCTATCAGCTGCCGGTACTTCTGCAACAGCTGCTCTTCTGTTTCCTTGCGCTCCGGATCCAGCGGTATGCAGTCCACCGGACACACTTTCTGGCATTGCGGCTCGTCGAAGTGGCCGACGCATTCCGTGCATTTCTTCGGATCGATGACGTAGATTTCCTCGCCGGCGGAGATCGCCTCGTTCGGACACTCCGGCTCACAGACGTCGCAGTTGATGCACTCGTCGGTGATCATCAATGCCATGGCTTGCCCCGCATCATTTCTTGCCTTGCGTCATTTCCCCCCAAGATCCTTGATCTTGGCCTTGAGGCGCGCTGCGATTATCGGCGACACGAACTTGGACACGTCACCGCCCATCACCGAAATCTCGCGCACCAGCGTCGCCGACAGGAACATGTATTCCTCGCCCGGCGTCATGAACACGGTTTCAACTTCGGGATGCATCTTGCGGTTCATGCCCGCAAGCTGGAACTCGTAATCGAAGTCGGATACGGCGCGCACGCCGCGCAGCACGACCAGCGCATCATGTTCGCGCACGAATTGCATCAGCAGTCCGGAGAATCCCTCGACAGTGACGTTTTTGACGTCTTTCAACGCGTCCCGCGCCATGTCGATGCGTTCCGCCAGTGTGAACAAGGGCCGTTTGGTCCGGCTGTCGGCCACCGCCAGCACGACATGATCGAACAGCCGCGCAGCGCGGCGCACGAGGTCTTCATGACCCAGTGTCATCGGATCAAACGTTCCGGGATACACCGCTTTTTTATTCATCTTTGACCCGTTTCAACAGTTGATGGCTGACCTGGCCTGCACGCCCGCTTTTCACCACTTCCCACCCGTCCAGCGCAGCCAGCGGCTGTGCGCGCTCACAATATACAAGTCCGCCGGCCGCCATATGCCGCGGCAACAGCGCCAGCAACTGCGGCCAGTGGTCATCGGCAAACGGCGGGTCGAGAAACACCACGTGGTACCGTTGAAAATGCGGTTGCAAATGGGGATCCCGATGATTCTTCAGGAATTCTAGCGCATCGGCGCGTACCGCGGTCACCGCAGTCGCCACCAGCGTTTCCCGGTTGTCCTGCAATGCTTTCCAGGCCACGGCATCGTTTTCGACCATGGTCACGCGCCGCGCGCTGCGGGATGCCGCCTCAAAACCCAGCGCGCCGCTGCCGGCAAAGAGGTCGAGGCAATCCCTGCCGGTCAGATCCTGGCCCAGCCAGTTAAACAGGGTTTCACGCACCCTGTCCGGCGTCGGCCGCAAACCGGGTCGATCAGGGAAACGGATGCGCCGGCTGCGCCAGGCGCCGCCGATGATGCGCACTTCATTTTTGCGCGTTGCGCTGGCACCCATGAAAAACCCCGAACGCTCAACGCGTGGCCGGCGCAGTCACCGTCTGGTCCTTGTCGGCACCGACCACAACAGTCACCAGTTTTTCCGGATCGACATGTTTAGCAAACGCAGCCTTGATGTCGGCGACCGTCACACGCTCGACGTTGCCGACAAAGCCCTCCAGATAACTGACCGGCAGGCCATAGAACCCGATGACGGCCAGGTACTCGTGGATCTTGCGGTTGCTGTCAATGCGCATCGGAAAACCACCGACGATGTTCTGCTTGGCCGCCAGCAGCTCTTTTTCCGTAGGGCCCTTGCTGACAAAATCGTGCAGGGTCTTGCGTGTCACTGCCAGCGCCTCGTCGGCCTGGTCACGCCGGGTCTGCATGCCGATCACAAACGGGCCCGGTACCTGTTGCGGTGAAAAATAGCTGTACGCCGAATACGCCAGTCCGCGCTTCTGCCGCACTTCTTCGTTGATGCGCGACACAAAGCCGCCGCCGCCGAGAATGTGGTTGCCGACAAACAGCGGAAAATAATCCGGATCACCGCGACTAATGCCCGGCGCGCCGATCAGGATGTGGCTTTGCGTCGCGGGATGCGCGACCACGCGCGTGATCGCCCGCTCCAGCGGCATCACCTGCGGCAATGCCGGTGCGGCACCCTCGGTACGCGGCAGGCCCCGGGTCAGCTGTTCGGCAATGGCTTCGGCTTCCGCCCGCGACACATCACCCATGATGGCGATCACCGCACGATCCGCCGCGTAGTGTTGCCGGTAAAACGCGAGCAGGTCATCGCGGGTCATGTTGCCAACGGTGTCCACCTCACCGACAGAGCGCAAGGCGTACGGGTGTTCGCGGTACACCAGCCGGTAGAACATCCTGCCGGCCTGACTGTCCGGTTTCAGGTCAGCCTCTTTCAGGGCGCCGATCTGGCGGGCCTTTTCCCGGTTGAGCACTGCCGCCGGAAACTCCGGCGCGCGCAGGATACGCGCCAGCAGATCCAGTGCCGGCTCGCGTTGCCGCGGATCGGACAGGGTGCGCAGCGACAATCCTGCACGATCAAAATCGAAACGCCCGCCCAGCGCGGCGCCGATATCGGCAAAGCTGCGGGCGATGTCGTCCTCGCCCAAGCCGTCCGCGCCCATACGCAGCAAACCGTTGGTCATTGCCGCCACGCCCGCTTTTGCAGCAGTGTCGTAACCGGATCCTGCCGGGAAATCCACCGACACATCCAGCATGGGCAGGCCCCGGTTCGCAACAAAAAGGACTTTGGCGCCGGACGACGTTTGCCATTGCTCGATGGGCAGAATGGCCAGAGCCTGCTGGGCAAGGCACAACAAGGCGGCGGCAAGCATCAGCCTGATTTTGCTCAATACATTCATGTGCAGCCTGTTATTCACCATGGCGGACTCCCGCGGGTGCGCCCCGGCGCGGTGCGCCCTGCAGCGGTTGCGGATCGAGATAGGCCACGGTCAGCACATCGTCGATCAGGTATTTCCGGGTGACTTCCCGTACCTGGTCTGCCGTCACCTGTTTCAGTTTCTCGATATACAGATCGAGGTCGCGATACGAAAACCCGATGGTTTCCATTGAACCGATCTGCCGTGCTTGGAAAAACATCGAATCGCGCTGGAATACCTGCGCGGCAATGACCTGCGCTTTCACCCGGTTCAATTCCGCTTCGGTGACGCCTTCGTCAACCACGCGTTTCACCTCGCGGCGCAGGCTTTGCTCCATTTGCTCCGCACTGCGCCCCGCCACCGGCGTGCCGCTCAGATAAAAAAACGCCGGGCCGCGACCGACACCGTCGTAACTGGCACCCGCCGAGGTCGCAACCAGATCGGTTTTGACCAGCGTCCTCGGCAGGCGGGCGGCATCATTGCCGCTCAATATGCTTTCCAGCATGTCCAGCGCGTACGGCTCCCAGTCCTCAGCCGGTTTTTTCAGGCCCGGCACCCGGTAAGCCATCAGCACGTACGGCCGTTCCGCCGGGGCCTTGACCGTCAATCGCTTCAAGCCCAGCTGCGGTGGTTCATCCTGCGGTTTGCGCGGCGGCAGCGTCTTGCGCGGAATCGCACCGAAATACTGCTCGGCCAGCGCAAAAACCTCCGCCGGCGCCACATCCCCAACCACCACGACCGTGGCATTGTTCGGCCCGTACCATTCGTCGTAAAACACCCGGGTATCGGCAACGCTCAGATTTTCGAGATCGCTCATCCAGCCGATAATCGGGTTGCGGTACGGGTGGGCAGCCAGTGCGGTCGCTATCAGCCGCTCATAAACCATGGCATGCGGACGGTCGTCGGTGCGCAGTCGCCGCTCCTCCATCACCACTTTCAGCTCCTTGGCGAATTCATCTGGCGACAAAACCATGTTCGCCATGCGATCAGCCTCCAGCCGGAACGACAGCGGCAATGCGGATTTGTGCAGGGTCTGGAAATAGCCGGTGTAATCGCGGCTGGTAAACGCGTTGTCACGGCCGCCGGCGGCCGAGATCAATTTTGAAAATTCACCGGGCGCCACTGTTTTTGTGCCCTTGAACATCATGTGCTCCAGCACATGTGCGACACCGGTGACGCCATTCTGCTCGTCGATGCTGCCGATGCGGTACCACACCATGCTGACTACCACCGGCGCGCGGCGATCGGTCTTTACAATCACGCGCAGTCCGTTGGCCAGTTCACGCACCGCGACCGTGTCCGCAGACTGCGCGGCGGATACGCCACCGGGCAGCAACAGCCAAGCGGCAACAAGGATGCTGGACAGCCTGATTACTGGATTCATGGAGTCCCGTCAGTTGATCAATAAATTCCGGTCACGGGCCCGGAAGCACTTCCATGCAAACCCGCGGTTTGCAGCGCCCGTGCAGCGCCCTGTTAGAATTGTAACCGCCTCGATGGTTTCCAACTCACCGGGTTTCCACTCAGTTTTCACTTATTTTCCATTTAACTGCCACTCTTTTCACGGTGCCGGAAACGCGTCGCAAGGGTCAGACCACCTCATTCATGTTTGGTTTCCGCAAAAACAGCGATCCTGCTGATTCCACCGCGCCTGCCACGGGCTGGCTGGCACGCCTGCAACAGGGTCTCGGCAAAAGCCGCGCCCAGCTGGGCGAACGCCTGGGCGGGCTGTTCAGCGTCGGCCGCAAGCTGGATGAGGGTTTTTACGAGGAACTGGAAACCGTGCTGCTGACCGCCGACGTCGGCAGCGTCGCAACCACCCATCTGCTGGACCAGCTGCGCGGCCGCGCGCGGCGTGAACGTTACAGCGAAGCCGCGCAACTGCGCTCAGCGCTGCGCGAAGCCCTGCTCGAACTGCTGCAGGCCGCCGCACAACCGCTGGACACCGACACCCACCGCCCGTTCGTGATCATGCTCGCCGGGGTCAACGGCGCCGGCAAAACCACGTCCATCGGCAAACTTGCGCATTATTACCAGGCCCAGGGCAAATCGGTGCTGCTCGCCGCCGGCGACACTTTTCGTGCGGCAGCGCGTGAACAGCTTGCTGCCTGGGGCGAACGCAACAATGTCACGGTGATCTCCCAGGCCTCGGGTGACGCCGCCGCGGTGATATTCGACGCGGTCAATGCCGCAAAATCCCGTGGTATCGACATCGTTCTCGCAGACACCGCCGGCCGGCTGCCGACGCAGCTGCACCTGATGGAAGAAATCAGCAAGGTCAAACGCGTGATCGACAAGGCGATGCCCGGCGCGCCGCACGAAGTCATGCTGGTGCTCGACGCCAATACCGGGCAAAACGCGCTGGCGCAGGTCGCGGCGTTTGATGCGGCGATTGGCGTCACCGGGCTCACGCTGACCAAACTTGACGGCACGGCGCGGGGCGGCGTGATCGCGGCGATTGCCCACAACCGCGCCGGGGGCAAACCGATACCCCTGCGTTTCGTCGGAGTCGGCGAAGGCATGGACGACCTGCGCCCGTTTGTTGCCGAAGATTTTGTCGCCGCACTGCTCGATACCTGACCCGCATCGCGTAACCCGCATCACATGACCGATATCGTCCTCAGCAAGGTCTACAAGCGTTATGCCGGCGGGCACGAGGCACTGGCGGACGTCACATTGAACATCGCCACCGGCGAAATGGTGTTCATCACCGGCCATTCCGGCGCCGGCAAAAGCACCCTGTTGAAACTGATGGCCGCCATCGAGCGGCCCACCGCCGGGTCGGTGATCATCAACGGCCAGAACATCGGCGCCCTGCGTGCGCAGGGCATTCCTTTCCTGCGTCGCAACTTCGGCCTGGTGTTCCAGGATCACAAGCTGCTGTTCGACCGCAGCGTGTTCGACAACGTGATGCTGCCGCTGGACATTACCGGTTTCGACCGCCGCGAAGGTGCTGGCCGCGCGCGTGCGGCACTCGACAAGGTCGGCCTGCTGCACAAGGAAAAAGCGCGGCCGATCACGCTGTCCGGCGGTGAGCAGCAGCGGCTGTGCATCGCGCGCGCCATCGTGCACCGGCCGTCGATCCTGCTCGCCGACGAACCAACCGGCAATCTGGACGCCGACTACGCCACCGGCATCGGCGACCTGTTCCGTGACTTCAACCAGGTCGGCGTGACGGTGGTGCTGGCCACCCACGACATGCAGCTCGCGGCGCGGCTGCAGCCGCGGCTGATCGAAGTCCGCGGTGGCAGGATCGTGTCATGAAAATGTGGCTCGCCGCACACCGCCGCGCCTGCACCGGCACCCTCGCCCGGCTCGCCGCCGCACCGCTGGCCAGTGTGTTCAATATCGCGGTCATCGGCACCGCGCTGGCGCTGCCGCTCGGCTTTTATGTGCTGCTCGCCAACCTGCAGGGGCTGGCCCGCGATTTTTCACCACAGCCGCAGCTCAGCGTGTTCCTCGCCCAGGACGCCGCGGCCGGCGATGTGCGCGCCCTCGAACAGCGGCTGAAAACCCAGCCCGGCATCGCCGGCTCCCGCTTTGTGCCACGTGTGCAGGCACTGGAAACGCTGAAGTCACGCGCAGGACTCGCCGATGTCATTGCCGGATTGCCCACGAATCCCCTGCCCGACGCTTTTGTGGTCACTGCGTCCGCAAGCGATGCCGCAGCACTGGAGGCACTGCGCGCCGAATTCGCGCGCTGGCCCAAAGTGGCCGAAGTGCATGTGGATTCGGACTGGGCACGGCGCCTGGACAGCCTGCTGGCACTCGGCCGTTATGCCGTGCTGATGCTGGCTGCCGCACTGGCGCTGGCGCTGGTGGCGATCACCTTCAACACCATCCGCCTGCAAATCCTCACCCAGCGCGATGAAATCGAAGTTGCCAAACTGATCGGCGCCACCGACGGCTGGATCAGGCGGCCGTTTCTGTACTTCGGCGGCATCCTCGGCGCCGCCGGTGGCGCCGCGGCCTGGCTGATGATCTGGATCACCCTGCTGGTATTCAACACGCAGTTAAGCGCCCTGTCCGAGCTCTACGGCATTCCGCTGCAGCTGGCGCACCTGAGCGCCGGCGACAGCCTGGCGGCGCTGCTGTTTGCCGCCACCCTGGGCTGGTTCGGCGCCTGGTTGTCGGTGCGGCGCCATCTACACGCCTACAATCCATCATAAACTATTGTTTTTAAACGAGTTTCTATTGATCTCCGAGGGGAACTCCCGCCTTGGTTGGCACTCTTATACCCAGAGTGCTAAACTTCTTTTCATGAGGGATACCACGATGAACAGCATCGCATTACCCGTAATGTCAGCGACCGGCAGCCTGGACAGCTATGTTCAGGCGGTGAACCGCTTTCCGCTGCTGACCCAGGAGCAGGAAACCGAGTACGCCCGCCGCCTGCGTGACAGCGACGACATCGAAGCCGCCCGGCATCTGGTGCTGTCACACCTGCGCCTGGTGGTGTCGATCGCACGCGGTTATGTCGGTTACGGCCTGCCGCAGGCCGACCTGATCCAGGAAGGCAACATCGGTCTGATGAAGGCGGTCAAACGTTTCGATCCGGAACGCGGCGTGCGCCTGGTGTCGTTCGCGATGCACTGGATCCGCGCCGAAATCCACGAATTCGTGCTGCGCAACTGGCGGCTGGTGAAAATCGCCACCACCAAGGCACAGCGCAAACTGTTTTTCAACCTGCGCAGCATGAAGCAGGGGCTGGGCACGCTGGGGGCCGGGGAAGTGCGGGAAGTCGCGCGCAAACTCGGCGTCAAACCCGAAGAAGTGGTTGAAATGGAAACGCGGCTCGGCGGCCAGGACATGGCGCTGGAACCGGCCGGTGACGATGAACACGAGCAGTACGCGCCGATCGCCTATCTCGCGGCGGACAACGCCGAACCGGCTGCACTGCTGGAAGCCGAGCAAACCGCGCGCCTGCGCAGCGCCGGCCTGGAAAAAGCCCTGGCCAGCCTCGACGCGCGCAGCCGGCGCATCATCGAAGCACGCTGGCTGACGGAAAATGAAGCGCTGACGCTGCACGACCTGGCCGCTGAATTCGGCGTCTCGGCAGAACGTATCCGGCAGATTGAAGCCACGGCGCTGGGCAAGATGAAGGGCCTGATCGCAACGGCTTAAACGGTCTTCAATCGTCAAATATGCTGTCAAAAAAAGCCCCGGCATGCCGGGGCTTTTTTAATTCCGCATTTGCTTAACTTAAGCAGCAGGCGAATGTCGTTCAACATCGCCGGCGCACCGATGCCGTACTGCGCGAACAGACGCAGCCGGCCTTCACCATCAAGAATGTAGGTTCCTGCAGAATGGTCCATGGTGTAACCGCCATTGGGCAGTTTCTGTTTTTGGAAAAAAATCTTGAATTCTTTCGCGGTACGCGCGACTTCTTCCGTGCTGCCGGTCAGGCCGAGGAACGAGGGATGGAAAGCCGGGACGTAACGCTTCAGAACCTCCGCCGTATCACGCTCTGGATCGACGGTCACGAACAGCACCTGCAGGCGGCCGGCGTCGGCACCAAGTTCCTTCATCACCACCGCCATCTCGCCCAGCGTCGTCGGGCAGACATCGGG
>CAMBCD010000042.1 GCA_945863085.1 Bordetella parapertussis | reverse complement strand
GGTTTGAAGGTCGAGCCCGGCGGGTAGGTGCCGGCGCTGGCCCGGTTCAGCAGCGGTTTGTCCGGCGAACCGTTCAATTCGCTCCAGCTTTGCGGGTCGATGCCGTCGACAAACAGGTTGGGGTCGAATCCCGGTTTGCTGACAAAAGCGAGGATGCCGCCGGTCGCGGGATCGATGGCGACCAGTGCGCCGCGCCGGTCGCCGAAGGCGTTGTAGGCGACTTCCTGCAGCCTGGCATCAAGGTTGAGCACCAGGTTGTTGCCCGACACCGGTGGCGTACGCGACAGCGTGCGCACGGCGCGTCCGCCGGAATCGACCTCGACCTCCTCTACGCCGGTGGTGCCGTGGAGGAATTTCTCGTAGCTCTGTTCGAGTCCGGTCTTGCCGATGTAGTCGCTGCCGCGGTAGTTGGCGAGCCGTTCTTCTTTTTCCAGTTGTTCGACTTCGCGCTGGTTGATGCGGCCGATGTGGCCGACGACATGCGAAAACATCTCGCCCTGCGGATACTGGCGGAACAGCCGGGCCTTGGCTTCGACGCCGGGGAAACGGTAACGATGCACGGCAAAACGCGCGATTTCCTCGTCAGAGAGGCGGGTGCGGATCGGCAGGCTTTCGAAACGTTTGCTCTCTTCCAGCAGTTTGCGGAAGCGGCGGCGGTCGCGTGACGTGATTTCGACGATCCCGGCCAGGCCGTCGATGGTGTCATCGATGTTCTGCACCTTGCTCGGGGTAATTTCCAGTGTGTATGCCGAATAGTTATGGGCGAGCATGACGCCGTTGCGGTCGACAATGATGCCGCGATGCGGTGCGATCGGCAGGATCGAAATGCGATTGGCTTCAGCCAGCGTGCTGTAGTGGCCGTGCTGGATCACCTGCAGGTAAAAAAAACGCATGAACAGCAGGCCGAACAGGCCGAGTACGAAAAAACCGAGGATCGCCAGACGCTGGCGGAAACGATCCAGCTCGCGTTCGGAATCGCGAATCTCGATACCGGGATTGATCGACAGCTCAGACACGGTCCGGATCGGGGCGCGGGCGTTGCGGCAGTTTCAGCAGGCGGGTCAGCACCGGCCACAATGCGGCGCCGCTGAGGCTGCCGAGGAAGTAGGCGTAACCGGGGAAATCGGCGCCGGACAGCGCGCGCACCAGCAGCACGACGAGGTCGATCAGCAGCAGCAGCGGAATCACGTGCAGGATCTGCTGCGTCATTGCGAAGCGCTGCACCCGTCGGTGCAGCACCATGCCGGCATAAGCGAGAATGATGTAGGCCATCGCGTGCTGGCCGAACAGGCTGCCGTCGGCAATGTCCATCAGCAGGCCGAGGCACCAGGCGGTGAGGAAACCGATTTTCCGCGGTTCGTGGATGCACCAGTAGAGGACTATCAAAGCGACAAAATCCGGTGCCATCCACATGGCCCAGCCGGACCACGGCAGCAGGTTGCAGAGCAGCGCCGCGACCAGCGTCAGCACGATGAACCCCGGCCGGACAGGCAGCAGCAGTTCCTGCGGCGACATCGGACCCGCGGCCATCAGGATCTCCCCTTTTTCTTTTGCGGCGTGGTCGCCGGTGTATCCACGGGGCGTTCAGGCAGGGCAGGCAGCGGTCCCAGCACCAGCACCTGGGTACCGGCATTGACGCCGGCCAAGGGTTTGCAGGCGATGCTGGCGAACAGGTATGCGGTGTTGCGTTCGACCTGGGTGACTTCAGCCACCGGCAGGCCGGGCGGATAGATGCCGTCGATGCCCGAGGTGACCAGCTTGTCGCCGACCTGGAAATCAGCCGTCAGCGGGATGAACCGCAATTCCAGTTTGCCGTCGTCGCCGGTGCCGGCAAGCACCGCACGCAGGCCGCTGCGTACATTGAGCACCGGCACCAGGTGGCCTTTGTCGGTGATCAGCGTGACTTCGGACAGCCAGGGATAGGCGCGGGTGACCTGGCCGATGATGCCGACATGATCGACCACCGGGCGGCCGGCAGCGATGTCATGCTGCAGCCCGCGGTCGATCATCACCTTGCGCGCAAACGGATCGCGTGCGGCATAGAGGATTTCCGCGGCAATCGATGGTACCGGCACCTGTTCGCGTACGCCGAGCAGGCCGCGCAGGTGGGCGTTTTCCTTGTGCAGGGCTTCCGTGCGCTGCGCTGCCATTGCCAGTTCCAGGTTCTGTCCGGTCAGGCGTTCGTTGTCACGGCGCAGTGAACTGTGGGTGACGAAGAAATCAGCGATGCGGCCGCCCATCGCAGCGGGCGCTGCGGCCAGCCGCTGCAGCGGGTAGACGATGACGGCGGTAATCTGTCGCAGCGTGGTCAGGTAGTTGAAGCGGGCGTCCGCAATCAGCAGCACCGTGGAGAGCATGGCAAAGATCATCAGCCGCGCCAGCGGTGTAGGCCCGGTGCGGAACAGCGGCGGTGGCGTGTGTTCCATGGCGCGTTACCGTTTGCCGCCGTGCGCGGGCTTGTTCGCGCAGCCTGCAGGGGCCTGGATGCGAACGCAGGCCGGGACGCGAAGCATCAGTCGTTGGCGAAGATGCTGCCGAGGTGTTCCAGTTTTTCCAGTGCCTTGCCCGAACCACGCACGACGCAGGTCAGCGGGTCTTCGGCGATGATCACCGGCAATCCGGTTTCCTCCATCAGCAGGCGGTCGATGTCGCGCAGCAGCGCGCCGCCGCCGGTCAGCACCATGCCTTTTTCGGCGATGTCGGCGGCGAGCTCGGGCGGAGTCTGTTCCAGCGCTGATTTCACCGCGGAGACGATGCTGTTCAGAGGGTCGGTCAGTGCTTCGAGGATTTCATTGCTGGAGATGGTGAAGCTGCGCGGGATGCCTTCGGCGAGGTTGCGGCCTTTGACTTCCTTTTCACGGACTTCGGAACCCGGGAACGCAGAGCCGATTTCCTTCTTGATGTGTTCCGCGGTGGTCTCGCCGATCAGCATGCCGTAGTTGCGGCGGATGTAATTGATGATGGCTTCGTCGAACTTGTCGCCGCCTACGCGCACCGAACCCTTGTAGACCAGGCCGCCCAGCGCGATGACGCCGACTTCGGTGGTGCCACCGCCGATGTCGACCACCATCGAGCCGGTGGCTTCGCCCACCGGCAGGTCGGCGCCGATCGCAGCAGCCATCGGCTCCTCAATCAGGTAGACACGGGATGCGCCGGCGCCGATGGCCGCATCGCGGATCGCGCGGCGTTCGACCTGGGTCGAGCCGCAGGGTACGCAGATGATGATGCGGGGGCTCGGCGAGAAAAACTTGCTGTGGTGCACGCGTTTGATGAACTGCTTGATCATCTGCTCGGTGATGATGAAGTCGGCGATCACGCCGTCCTTCATCGGCCGGATGGCGGTGATGTTGCCGGGAGTGCGGCCGAGCATCTGTTTCGCTGCGAGGCCGACTTCCTGGATGACTTTTTTGCCGTTCGGGCCGCCTTCCTGGCGGATCGCGACTACGGAGGGTTCGTCCAGCACGATGCCTTTGCCGCGAACGTAAATCAGCGTGTTGGCCGTGCCCAGATCGATGGCGAGATCGTCGTTAAAGTAACTGCTCAGAAAACCGAACATAAGCTCTTTCGTTTTAACGGGTAATTACAACGGGTTTTGACGCAGGTTTGATGCCGTCAGGCGCGCCAGTATGATACCCTACACAGCCTTATTTTTTATGGTTTTTTCAATCCGATCATGGCCTTGACGCTCGACGATGTGCGGCGTGCTGCGCACTTGGCGCGGATCGCTGTTGATGATGCAGAAGCCGGGGCTGCGCTCGCACAACTGACCCGCGTTTTCGGCATGATTGAGCAGATGCAGGCCATTGATGTGTCCGGCATCACGCCGATGTCCCATGCCCAGGATCTGGCCTTGCGACTGCGCCCGGATGCGGTGACCGAGGGCGATCAGCGTGATCGCTTCCAGGCGGTTGCGCCGGAGGTTGAAGCAGGGCTGTATCTCGTACCGAAGGTGATCGAATAAGGTAATCCAAACAGCGGAGTCCCTTGTGCTTCGCGGAATCGCAGTCCTGCAATGTCCAACGCCACCCTCAAAGAACTGTCTGTACAACTTGCCGCCGGGGCCTGCTCCAGCGCCGAGTTGTCGCAAGATTTTATAAATAAAATCAATGGCTTAAATAAAGACCTTGGGTGTTTCATCACGGTCGATGCAGAACGCACCCTGGCGCAGGCGCAGGCTGCGGATGCGCAGCGTGCCGCCGGCCGCGCCGGCCCGCTGACCGGAGTCCCGCTGGCGCACAAGGATATTTTCTGTGCGCAGGGCTGGCTGACCACCTGCGGCTCGCGCATGTTGGCGAATTTCGTCGCGCCGTACGATGCACATGTGGTCGAGCGCTGCAACGCAGCGGGCATGGTGACGCTGGGCAAGACCAACATGGACGAATTCGCAATGGGGTCGTCCAACGAAACCTCGTATTTCGGCCCGGTGCGCAATCCGTGGAACCGCGATTTGGTGCCCGGTGGCAGTTCCGGCGGTTCAGCCGTTGCGGTGGCCGCGCGCCTGGCACCCGCCGCCACCGGCACCGACACCGGCGGTTCGATCCGCCAGCCTGCGGCGCTGACCGGCATCTGCGGACTGAAGCCGACCTACGGCGTGGTATCGCGTTACGGCATGATTGCTTTCGCCTCCAGTCTTGATCAGGCCGGGCCGATGGCGCGCAGCGCGGAAGACCTCG
Source organism: Bordetella parapertussis (assembly GCA_945863085.1). Next base: position 7,999 of record CAMBCD010000042.1, on the reverse strand, counting down.
GTTTGTTGCTGAACGTGATGGCCGGCCATGATCCACGCGACTCCACCAGCCTCGAGCGCCCCGCTGAAGACTACAACCGCGACCTGGCGCGGCCGCTGGCCGGATTGCGCATCGGTCTGCCCAAGGAATTTTTTGCCGCAGGCCTGACGCCGGACGTGCAGCGCGCGGTCGAAGCGGCGGTGGCCGAATACAAAAAACTCGGCGCCACCGTGGTCGACATCAGCCTGCCCAACATGGAACTGTCGGTACCGGTGTATTACGTGCTGGCGCCGGCCGAAGCCTCGAGCAACCTGTCGCGTTTCGATGGCGTGCGTTACGGCCATCGTGCGGCGGAATACACCGACCTGATGGACATGTACAAACGCTCGCGTGCCGAGGGTTTCGGTGCGGAAGTGAAACGCCGCATCCTGATCGGCACCTATGTGCTGTCGCACGGTTATTACGATGCCTATTACATCCGCGCGCAGAAACTGCGGCGGCTGATTGCCGGTGATTTTGTCGAAGCATTCAAGCAATGCGATGTCATCATGGGGCCGACCAGTCCGACCACCGCATTCAAGATCGGCGAAAAAAGCGCGGACCCGGTGCAGATGTACCTGTCGGACATTTACACCATCGCGGTGAACCTCGCGGGGCTGCCCGGCATGTCGATCCCCTGCGGCTTTGACGGCGGCGGATTGCCGGTCGGGCTGCAGATCATCGGCAATTATTTTGACGAGGTGCGCATGCTCAATGTCGCGCACCAGTACCAGCTGGCGACCGACTGGCACCAGCGCGCGCCGCGGGGCATCGGTGGTCAGGGAAAAGCATGAACCGGAACGAAAAGCGGTTTACCGCCAAGACGCCAAGAGCGCCAAGAAAAACCGATACACAAGTGTTAAAGGCAAAAGCAAACCACAGCAGTCAGTCTCGTACACGGGCTTATTTACTTTTATTTAAAGATCTTCTTGGCGCTCTTGGCGTCTTGGCGGTGAAAAAGGTTCTGCCATGAAATGGGAAGTGGTCATTGGTCTGGAGACCCACGCGCAGCTGTCGACGGTGTCGAAGATTTTTTCTGGCGCGGCGACGGCCTTCGGCGCGGCGCCGAACACCCAGGCCTGCGGTGTCGATATCGCGCTGCCGGGCGTGCTGCCGGTGCTCAATACCGGTGCGGTCGAACGCGCGATCCGTTTTGGCCTGGCCGTCGGCGGGAAAATCAATCTGCGCTCGATCTTTGCCCGCAAGAATTATTTCTATCCCGATCTGCCCAAGGGTTACCAGATCAGTCAGTACGAATTGCCGATTGTCGAGGGCGGCAGGGTGACCATCCAGGTCGGCGATACCGAGAAGACCGTGCAGCTGACCCGTGCACACCTGGAAGAGGATGCCGGGAAATCCTTGCACGAGGATTTCCGCGGCCAGACCGGCATCGACCTCAACCGTGCCGGCACGCCCTTGCTGGAAATCGTCACCGAGCCCGACATGCGTTCGGCCGAAGAAGCCGTGGCTTATGCCAAAGCGTTGCACACGCTGGTGCGCTGGATCGATGTCTGCGACGGCAACATGCAGGAAGGCTCGTTCCGCTGCGATGCCAACGTGTCGGTGCGCCCGGCAGGGTCGACGACATTGGGTACGCGCCGCGAGATCAAGAACCTGAACAGCTTCCGTTTTCTGCAGCAGGCGATCGAGTACGAAGTGCGCTGGCAGATCGGTGAAATCGAGGATGGCCGCAAGATCCAGCAGGCGACCGTGCTGTTTGATCCGGATACCGGCGAAACCCGGATGATGCGCACCAAGGAAGACGCACACGATTACCGTTATTTTCCTGATCCGGATTTGTTGCCGCTGGAGGTGACGACTGAACGCCTTGAAGCTGTGCGTGCGGCGATGCCGGAGCTGCCTGCCGCTGTGCGTGAGCGATATATGCGCGACTACGAATTATCAGGCTACGACGCGGGCCTTATTACGCAGTCGCGCGAGTGGTCGGGTTACTTCGAGACGGCGCTTGCTGAGCTGGGTTCTGCCAGTAAGGGTAACGCTAAGCAAATTGCGAATTGGATGACCGGCGAGCTGTCCGCTGCACTTAACCGGCTTGGTTTTGTGAGTGACAACCCGATCACAGACAGCCATGTGACTTCGAGGTCACTAGCGCAGTTGGTCGCGCGTATTCAAGACGGCACATTGTCGGTAAAAATGGCCAAAGAAGTTTTTGCTGATCTTTGGAGTGAGCCTTTGGAAAGTCAGGGGCGAACGGTTGATGACATCATCGCTGCCAAAGGCCTGAAACAGATTTCCGACAGTGGCGAACTGGAAAAAATCGTCGATCAGGTGCTGGCAGCCAACGCCCAGCAGGTCGCCGATTTCCGTGCCGGCAAGGAAAAGGCTTTCAATTCACTGGTGGGCCAGGTGATGAAAGCCAGTCGCGGCAAGGCCAATCCGCAGCAGGTCAACGACATCCTGCGCCGCAAACTCGCCGGCTGAGCCGGCAGCGCTTATTTTTTCGCCGGGGCGGGTGTGGCGGCCACGGGTGCAGCCGCGGGCGCACCCTTCAGTTCGATAAAACGGGCCTTCTGCTGCGCATAGCTGGTGGAGATACGCTCCTTGTCTTTTTCCTTTTCCGCGATGCGGCCTTTGACGCGCTCTTCTTGCTCGGCCGCCTGCTTCAGGTCGCCTTTGACGTTGTCGGGAATCTTGCCCCGTTTCTCGAAGTTGGCGTAGCGCGCTTTCTGTGCACTATGGGCATCCACCGCGCCCTTTACCGCGTTCCTGAGTTGCTGGATCTGCAGATCCACGACCTGCAGTTCACGGTCGCGCCGCACATCGATTTCTGCCGTTGAGGTATAGGTGTTGACCAGCGCGGTGTCCTGGCGGCGTTGCTCGGCGATGCGGCGGTCTTCGTCGAGCTTGAGGGCGGCTTTTTTATCCGCTTCTGCTTTCAGTCGTGCCGCTTCTTCCGCGGATACCGTGGTCTGACGGGTGATGCCGCCGCTGTCCAGCCTTTTTGATTCGTTTTTCTGGAATTCCGGCGGCACCCGGTCGCCGCAACCGATGACTTTGCCGGTGCCGTCCTTCCAGCAGACGATTTTCTGCGCCTGCGCGGCAGGCGCGACGGCGAGCAGGGCTGTGGCCGCGACGGCGCCGGCAAACATGCCCAGGGAAAGCGACAGCGTGGATTTGCGTTCAGACATTTTTTACCCCGTATTGTTGGCGATAGGCAGCGACCGCAGCGAGCTGCGGCTCCATGCCCTTTTCATTTTCCAGAAATCCGATCAAATCATCCAGCGTGGCGATGCTGATGACTGGTATCCCGTATAGCTGTACGACTTCCTGCGTCGCTGACAGTTCCCCGGAGCCGCGTTCCATGCGGTCCAGAGCAATCAATACGCCGGCCGGAGTGGCGTTGGCGGCGCGGATCAGGGTGACTGATTCGCGTACCGAGGTGCCGGCCGAAATGACGTCGTCGACGATCAGCGCCCTGCCCGCCAGCGGGGCGCCGACGACATTGCCGCCTTCGCCGTGGTCCTTGGCTTCCTTGCGGTTGTAGCTGAAGGGCACGTTGCGCCCGGTCTCGGCCAGCGCAATTGCCACGGCGGCGACCAGCGGGATGCCCTTGTAGGCAGGACCGAACAACAGGTCATAAGGAACTGCGGCTGCGGAAATAGCTTTCGCGTAAAATCGGGCGAGTTGTTGCAGCGAGTTGCCGTCGCAGAACAATCCGGCGTTGAAAAAGTAAGGCGACATGCGCCCGGCCTTGGTTTTGAACTCACCGAACAGCAGGACTTTGGTGTCGATGGCGAAACGGATGAATTCCTGTCGAAAACTGGCGGCCATATTCACATGTCAGCCGGTGTGCCCGCGGCGGAAAATAGTTGGAAAGCTTTAAAAACCGATGAAAATTATAACCCTGAATCTGAACGGCATCCGCTCCGCGGCGCGTAAAGGTTTCCTGGAGTGGCTGCCGCGTCAGTGTGCGGACGTGATCTGTGTCCAGGAAATCAAGGCGCAGGCCGCCGACATGACCGCAGAACTGCTGGCGCCCGCCGGTTATCGCGGTCATTTTCATTACGCCGAAAAGAAGGGTTACAGCGGAGTCGGCATTTATTCGAAGGCCGCACCTGACCGTGTCGCCGCCGGCTTCGGCGTCGCCGAATTCGACGCCGAGGGACGTTACCTGCGCGCAGACTTTGGCAAGCTGTCGGTGATTTCCCTGTATCTGCCTTCGGGCTCCAGCGGCGAGCACCGGCAGGCCTCCAAGTTCCGTTTTCTCGATGCCTTTTATCCGCACCTCAAGCGGCTGCGCAAAACGGGGCGCGAAGTGCTGCTGTGCGGTGATTGGAACATTGCGCACAAGGAAATCGACCTCAAGAACTGGAAAGGCAACCGCAAGAATTCCGGATTCCTGCCGGAAGAGCGGGACTGGATGACGCAGATATTCGGTGAACTGGGCTGGGTCGATGTCTACCGCCACCTGCACCCTGAAACAACCGACGCGTCGTACACCTGGTGGTCGAACCGCGGGCAGGCCTGGGCCAAGAATGTCGGCTGGCGCATCGATTACCAGATTGCAACGCCGGGCATTGCTGCCCGGGCGAAGCGCACCGCAATTTACAAGGATGAACGGTTTTCGGACCATGCTCCGCTGATCATCCATTACGACGGGGATGCCGCTTGACCGGATCACGCCTCAGTTGGGGTGAGACGCTGGCTGCGATGTTCAGCGGGCGCATGCTGGTTGCGCTGCTGATGGGATTTTCGTCAGGACTGCCGCTGCTGCTGACCGGATCGGTATTGCAGGCCTGGCTCAAAGACGGCGGTGTCGACCTTGCGCGCATCGGCCTGTTTGCGCTGATCGGACTGCCGTACACGCTGAAATTCCTGTGGGCGCCCCTGTTCGACCGTTTCACGCCGGCATTGGGCCGGCGCCGCGGCTGGCTGGCGCTGATGCAGTTTGCGTTGGCGGGCGCCCTGTTGTTGTTGAGCGCCGCGCAGCCCATGGCAGACCAGCTGTGGCTGGTGATGCTGGCGGGGCTGCTGGTGACGTTTTTTTCGGCGTCGCAGGACATCGTCATTGATGCCTATCGCCGCGAAAGCCTGGGCGAAGCCGAACTGGGGCTGGGTTCCGCGCTGTACGTGAATGGTTACCGCATCGGCATGCTGGTTGCCGGCGGCGGCGGCCTGATTCTTGCCGACTGGCTGTCCTTCGAAACCATGTACCGCATCATGGCGGTATGCATGATCGCCTGCGTGGCGGTGACCTTGTTTGCACCCGAACCACCTCTGCCCGAGGGGCGGCCGCGTAACTTGCGTGAAGCGGTCGTGCTGCCGTTCCGGGACTATTTCTCGCGCCAGGGCGCGTGGCTGATCCTGGCCTTCATCCTGCTCTACAAGCTCGGCGACACCATGGCCTCGGCGATGACCACGCCGTTTTACCTGGATATCGGGTACAGCAAAACCGAGATCGGCACGGTGGTCAAACTGTTCGGTTTCTGGGCAACCATCGCCGGCGGCACCCTGGGGGGGCTCTGGATCCTGCGCGTCGGCACCCACCGCGCGTTATGGCTGTTCGGTTTCGGCCAGATGATTTCAACCCTGGGTTTTGTCGCGCTGGCCTGGTACCCGCTTCATATCGGTGCGCTGGCCGCCGTGGTTGCGCTGGAGAACCTGACTGCGGGCATGGGCACGGCCGCCTTCGTCGGGTTCATGGCGGCGCTGACCGACCGCCGTTTCACCGCGACTCAGTATGCGCTGCTGTCCAGCCTGATGGGGGTGCCGCGCGTGCTGCTGGCGGCGCCCACCGGCTGGATGGCGCAAATGATGGGCTGGCCACTGTTTTTCCTGCTCTGCGCGTTGATTGCGATACCCGGCCTGCTGCTGCTGCGCTGGGTTACCCGGCTCAACTCTGGACCGGCGGTTGCTCAGCCGCCGAACTGATAAACCGCGAGCTCGCCCAGCAGGTTCGGCAGCAAATCAACAGTGCGACCGCCCGTGAGCACGGTGCGGCCGACGATGCGGATGCCGCGTTCGGCGCAGAATTTCTCGAAATCGGCCACCGTGCAGAGGTGAATGTTCGGCGTATCGAACCATTCAAACGGCAGGTTTTCCGACACCGGCATGCGTCCGCGCAGGATCTGCACACGGTTTTTCCAGTAACCGAAGTTGGGAAAAGTAACGATCCCGGCACGACCGACGCGCAGCATTTCACGCACGATGCGTTCGGTATTGCGCATCGCCTGCAGCGTCTGCGACAACACGACGTAGTCGAAGGAGTGGTCGGCGAATTCCGCGAGGCCGCGCTCAAGGTCGCTCTGGATGACATGTACGCCGTTTTTGACGCATTCCAGTACGTTGCTGTCGTCGATTTCGACGCCGTAGCCGGTGACGCCGCGCGCCTGCTGCAGGTATTTCAGCAGCGTGCCGTCGCCGCAGCCGAGGTCGAGTACATGTGTATCACGTTTCACCCATTGCGCGATCGCCGCAAAATCCGGACGCTGGCCGCCGTTAAGTCCGGTCATGGCGCGATCTCCCGGTGGACGCGCTCGAAATACGCGGCCACCAGCCGGTGATAACGTTCGTCGTCGAGCAGGAAGGCATCGTGACCGTGCGGCGCATCGATTTCCGCATAGCTGACCTGCGCGCGGTTGTCGAGCAGCGCACGAACGATTTCACGTGAGCGTTCCGGCGAAAACCGCCAGTCGGTGGTGAATGAAATCACCAGCACACCGGCAGTCACGGGCTGCAGGGCGTTTGACAGGCTGCCGCCATGGTCGAAGGCGGGGTCGAAATAATCCAGCACCTTGGTGATGCGCAGATAGGTGTTGGCGTCGAAATAATCCGCGAACTTGTTGCCTTGGTAACGCAGATAGGATTCGATCTCGAACTCGGTATCGAAGCTGTAGCCGGGTTTGCCGTGTTTCAGCTGCCGCCCGAACTTGCTGGCCATTTCATCGTCCGACAGGTAGGTGATGTGCCCGACCATGCGTGCAACGCGCAGGCCGCGCTTCGGCGCCGCGTGCTGCGCCTGGTAGTTGCCGTCGTGGAAATCCGGATCGGTGATGATGGCCTGGCGGGCGACTTCATTGAAGGCGATGTTCTGTGCCGACAGGTTGGGCGCGCAGGCAATGACGATGCTGTGGCACAGGCGCTGCGGGTAACGGATCGCCCATGCCAGCGCCTGCATCGCACCGAGGCTGCCGCCCATGACCGCGGCAAACCGCGTGATGCCCAACTGGTCGGCGAGCCTGGCCTGGGCGTCCACCCAGTCTTCAACGGTTACCACCGGAAAGTCGCCGCCCCAGGGTTTGCCGGTGTCGGGGTTGATGCTCAGCGGGCCGGTCGAGCCGTGGCATCCGCCGAGGTTGTTGACGCCGATGACGAAAAAACGATTGGTGTCCAGCGGCTTGCCGGGGCCGATCATGTTGTTCCACCACCCGGTGTTGCCGGGGTCACCGGCATAAAAACCGGCCACGTGATGCGAGGCATTGAGGGCATGGCAGACCAGCACGGCATTGGAGCGGGCCGCGTTGAGCGTGCCATAGGTCTCGTAAACCAGTTCGTAGTCGTGCAGCACCGCGCCGCTGCGCAGGGGCAGCGGTGCGGTGAATCGCGCGATCTGCGGCGTAACGATGCCGACAGAGGTGGTCAAGTCGTTTGTCTTGGTGGCAGCCATAAAAAAACCCCGAAGCTCGCGCACCGGGGTCTTGAGAATCGAAATTACGAGAATGCGATCTCTTTAGCCGGATTTATTGCGCGCCCGCAAGCTGAACTCAAATCGGCGCGAAAACTGTGGATCTACGTTACCTGCGGGAGAATTGATTGTCAATGCGGCTTGTCAAATGCGTACCTGGGCCGTCAAGACCGGGTCAGGCGTTGAGTTTATCGAGCATGCCGCGCAGTTTTGCCGAATCCGTCGCGCGCAGCATTTTTTTGGTGATCGGACGGGTATCCGCCAGCGTGGTTTTGAGCACCCGCTGTTTGATGTCCGGCAGATGCGCCGAATGCATGGAAAACTGGCGCAGCCCCA
>CAMBCD010000041.1 GCA_945863085.1 Bordetella parapertussis | reverse complement strand
AGCTCCCGAACACACTTCCCTGATCAAAACACCGAAACAGCTGATTATTGTTGTCCTGCTGTCCTTCATCGTGCCGGTCACCGTCATCATCATGCTGGCCCAGCTGGCCATGGACGGCAAACGCAAACCGGAAGCCACGGCGGCCAGCGAAGAAGCCGTTGCCAAACGCCTGAAGCCTGCGGGCAGCGTGGTGGTGGATCCAAACGCGCCGGCACCGGTCGCAGTGGCCGTGGTAGCCGTCGCCGCACCCGGCGCCGCAGCACCCGCAGCAGCCGGCGGCGATGCCGCCAAGGGCAAAAGTATCTACGACGCCGCCTGCATGGCCTGCCACGCCGCCGGTGTCGCCGGCGCACCGAAAACCGGTGACAAGGCCGCTTGGGCGCCGCGCCTGAAAACCGGCAAGGATGCACTGTACACCGCCGTCCTCAAGGGCAAGGGCGCGATGCCGCCCAAGGGTGGCAATGCCTCGCTGTCGGATGCCGACGTCAAGGCGGCAGTGGATTACCTGACCGGACTCGCCAAGTAAGGTACCCAAGTAAGCGGCATCGTTCATGCATAATCAAAGGGCGCAGCGTTGCTGCGCCCTTTTTGTTTGAGCGTCCATTTTCCTTCCGTATTTTTTCCGTAATCATGGCCACCTACGCTATCGGCGACATCCAGGGTTGTTACGATGAAATGCGGCGCCTGCTCGACAGCATCGGTTTCGATCCGGTGCAGGACCGGCTGTGGCTGGTCGGTGACCTGGTCAATCGCGGCCCGCAATCAGTGGAAGTGCTGCGTTACCTGCGCGGACTGGGCGGGCGCGCCATCAGCGTGCTCGGCAACCACGACCTCCATCTGCTGGTGGTCGCGGCCGGCGTGCGCAAGCCGCATCGCGGCGACACCCTGGATGCGCTGCTTGCGGCGCCGGATCGCGATGAACTGCTCGACTGGCTGCGCCGGCAGCGGCTTATGCATGCCGATGCCGGTTATGCCATGGTGCATGCCGGTCTGTTGCCGCAGTGGAACATCGCGCAGGCTCTGGCACTGGCGCGAGAAGTCGAAGCCGCGCTGCAGGGCCCGGACTACGGCGAATTCCTCAACTGCATGTACGGCAACGCACCGGCACAGTGGCGTGACGACCTCGCGGGTTACGACCGGCTGCGCGTGGTCGTCAATGCGATGACACGCTTGCGTTTGTGCACGCCTGAAGGCGTCATGGATTTCACGCACAAAACCGGTCTCGCCGGAGCCCCCGCGGGTTATCTGCCGTGGTTCGACGTGCCGGGCCGCGGCAGCAGCGACACGCCGGTGTTGTTCGGCCACTGGGCCGCCCTGGGCCTGACGCTGCGGCCCGATGTGCTGGGACTGGATTCAGGTTGTGTGTGGGGCCGGCGGCTGACGGCACTGCGCCTCGAAGACCGCCGCGTATTTCAATGCGGCTGCGAAGGTGTCATTACTTCAGGCGATCCGCAATAGCGGCATGTGCTGCCTGCGCCAGCGTGCGCCGGTCCGCTCCGGATGCCGGCAGGGGCTGCAGAAACCACACATGGGCATGGATCACCGGCCGGGCAACAATCAATCGCAGCGTATCCCACAGCGATTTGTCCCCGTCATAAGCGGCCTCCACGCATAAGGAACCATCGCCGCGCTCGTAACGCAGGGCGACCGGATGGACATGGGCTTCGGCCTGCAGCGCCGGCTGCAGCAGCGATCCGTGGAAACGCAGCACCTGCGACCCATCGGTGGTGGTGCCTTCCGGAAACACCGTGACGACATCTCCACGCTGCATGGCGGCGACAATTTCACCGCTGATGCGCACGGTGTCGCGACGCCGCGCCCGTTCGATGAACAGGGTGCCGGTTTTTGCGCTCAGCCAGCCGATCACCGGCCATTTGCGGATTTCCGATTTGGCCACGAAGCGCACCGGCAATGCCGCGTTGATGGCGTAGATGTCCAGCCACGAGACATGGTTGGCGACCAGCATCGCCGGCGGGGCATGCCCGCGCCGCGCGCCCTTGCGTGGTATTTCACCGTGCACATGCAGTTTCACGCCCAGCATGCCGAGCAGCGAATGTGACCAGCGTTTGACGGCGATGCGGCGGCGCGCCGGCGTATAAAACGGGAACAGCAGGGCTATGGTCAGCATCCCTTGCAGCAAATGCAGCGCGAGCCGTACCAGACGCCAGCCGCGCGTCACCACCGATGTCCCCTCGCCGCTCATGGCGGCCATTATAGAGGTGTGCAGCGTGTCGGCCCTCATGTAGCCACAATCAGCCGTTCATGAAATGCCGTGCATAACGCGCATCCATGCGCGACAAGGGCAGCAGCATCAGCAGGTCTGCCGTGTTGAAATCGGGATCCCAGGCCGGTGCGCCGCAGACATACGCCCCGACGCGGATATAGCCTTTCACCAGCGGCGGCGGCAATGCGGAGACGTCACGATCCAGCGCCTCCAGCGGCAATTCGCAACGCGGGAATACGCGGTATTCCACCGGCGACAGATGGTTGCGCGCCAGGCCGCGATACACACCTGCAGCGATGTGGCCGCCATCGGCCATGCCCAGTGAAGCGCAGCCCATGAAATAGCGGTAGCCGCGCTGTGTCGCGTACGCCACCAGCCCCGCCCACAGGCGCGCAATCGTCGCGCCGTTGCGATAATCCCTGTGCACGCAGGAGCGGCCGATCTCGACGGTCTCGTCGCGCAGGTGTTCGAGGCGGGTCAGGTCAAACTCGCTGTCGGCGTAAAAGCTGCCGATTTCGCGCGCCTTCAGCCCCGGCAACAGGCGATAGGTGCCGACCACTTCGCCGTTGCCGGTGTCGCGCACCAGCAGGTGGTCGCAATGCGCATCATAGATGTCGCTGTCGATGCCGGATTCCGCATCGGGCAGGCGCGCGCCCATCTCCCCGGCAAACACCTTGTAACGCAGGCGTTGCGCTTCCAGCACTTCAGCAGCACTGTGCGCAAAAGAAACGGCAAGCGCTGGGGCCTGACGCTCACGCAGTGCGGCTTGATTACGGGTTTGATCCAGCATCGGGCGATCTCCGTCATTGATGACGGGCCCTAGGCTAGAAGCCGCCGGTTACAGCAGCATGAACAGGCGGTTAAAAATCGGTGACTGTGCCGCCACCAAATAAAACGCGCGGCAGGGCTGCCGCGCGTGATGCTTCAACACGGATTGATTAATGTGTAACGCGGGAGGTGCGGCCGTCGGACAGGATGCGTACTTTGTCACCGGCGTGAAACACTTCGTCAGCCTCCTGCACGATGGCAATCAATGCGCCGCTGTTCAATTTGACCGTGATTTCGACACCGTTTTTGCGCGTCGTGCCTTCTTCAAGAGCCTGACCGGCAACACCACCGGCCACAGCACCGATGACGGCTGCCACAGCAGAACCGCGACCGCCACCAACCGTGCTGCCGGCAACACCACCGACCACCGCACCGGCCGCCGGGCCGACGCCGGAACGCGTGCCTTCGATCTGCACCGGACGCACGCTTTCGACAACGCCCAGCCTTACGTTCTGCTCACGCCGCGCTTCGTCGCGCGTATAAGACCCGCCGCCAAGACCCGGAGCACAACCGGCAAGGGCAGCCACGACCAGCACCGCTCCCATGATCTGAATTCGTTTGTTCATGATACGTTCTCCTGTCACCACATTTTCATGCCAAAAGCCTGCTGGAACCGGTCTGCCGCCTCATCGCGGGTAAAGCGGTGATTCTGCCCGCCACGCTGAGCTATTTTCAAAGATCCCATCAGCGAGGCCAGCCGCCCGGTCAGCGGCCAGTCGGCACCGGCAGCCAGACCATACAGCAGACCCGCCCGGAAGGCGTCGCCGCAGCCGGTCGGATCGAGCACCGCTTCCGGTTTAACACTTGGAATTTCGATCTGTTTACCGCCGGTGTGCACCACAGCCCCCTGCGCACCCAGTGTGACCACCAGCGCCTTGACTAGTTTCGCCAGTTCCCCGAGTTTTTTGCCGGTGCGCTCCTGCAGCATCTGCGCCTCGTAGTCGTTAACCGTGACATATTCCGCAAGCCGCAGGAATTCCTCCAGTTCCGGACCGCCAAACATCGGCAGGCCCTGGCCCGGGTCAAAAATGAACGGGATGCCGGCGTTGTGGAATTCGCGCGCATGCTGCAGCATGCCCTCGCGGCCGTCCGGCGCAATGATGCCGAGTTTTGTGCCTTTGGCATCGCTGACATGATTTTGATGAGAATGATTCATCGCGCCTGGATGAAATGCGGTGATCTGGTTATCGTCGAGATCGGTGGTGATGAAGGCCTGTGCGGTGAAGCTGCCGGGTACGCCGCAGATGTGATCCTGGGCGATGCCGAGGCGCTGCAGGCGGTCGTCATAAGGTCCGAAATCGTCGCCGACCGTGGCCATGATGCGCGCATCGCCGCCGAGCATCTGCAATGTGTAGGCGATGTTGCCGGCACAACCGCCGAATTCGCGGCGCATGTCGGGCACCAGGAAGGCGACGTTCAGGATGTGCAGCTGGTCGGGCAGGATATGGTTTTTGAAACGGTCGTTAAACACCATGATGGTGTCGTAAGCCATCGAACCGCAGATCAATGTGGACATCGAAGTCGCCTGGAAAATGAATCAATGGGAGGGAAAAGTCTGCGGATTATACCAATGCCCCCTCTGCCTCCCCGTGGCAACGCATTGGAATTCCGTGCATGCCTGCTGCATAATCGGCGCACGGTCGCCGGTGACGGCTGCCGCTCACAACTACCGGGAGGAACCCGTTATGCTGAAGGAATTCAAGGAATTCGCTATGCGCGGCAATGTCGTCGACATGGCCGTCGGTATCATCATCGGTGCGGCATTCGGCAAGATCGTCGAGTCCCTGGTCAAGGACCTGATCATGCCGCCGATCGGCCTGCTGCTCGGCAAGGTCGATTTCGCCAACCTGTTCGTGGTGTTGCGCGAAGGCACGACCATGGGACCGTACCTGTCGGTGGATGCCGCGCAGAAAGCCGGCGCAGTGACTTTCAATTACGGCACCTTCATCAACACCTGCATCAGTTTCATCATCATCGCGTTTGCGGTGTTCCTGCTGATCCGCACCATCAACCGCATGAAACGCGCGGAAGAGGCGGCGCCGGCGGCCCCAGCAGCACCGGCAGAAGACATCGTGCTGCTGCGTGAAATCCGTGATGCGCTGAAAAAATAAAACACCGCATTTGAACCAGCATATCTGAACCACATTGTTCTGATGCACAGCGCGCCCTGCGGGGCGCGCTGTGCTTGGTGCTGCCACTCGGGAGACACTTCATAACTATTTGTTTTTATTGAACAATTTAACGGCCGTCATTTCCGGCAAGCCCTTGATTCGCCACAAAAATTTCACCGTGCCGTCACTGTGCGGCAAGACAGGGCACCGATACTGCGGTCGTGCGCAACACCATCACTGCCGTATTCTGGATCGCGCCCCTCGCGCTGCACAGCGCCGACGCCTGGGCCTGGGGGCTGTACACCCATCTTTATTTTGCACAGCTGCTGTTGTGGGCCATTCCGCTCGCCGACGCGCGTTTTCGTCGCGCCGCAAAACGGTTTCCGGAGCTGCTGCTTGCCGGCGCCTGCCTGCCCGATGTGTCGCTGTTCAGCGGCTGGGTGCGCGATCCGCGGCTGGCCGCCACGCATCAATGGTCGGTCGCGCGGCGCCTGCTGCAGGACGCCGATCACGACGAACACGCCGCACTGGCCGCCGGATACTGCAGCCACCTGCTGTCCGACATCGTCGCCCACAACCATTTCGTGCCGGCACATGAAACGCTGTGGCTGAACCCGCTGCCACTGGCGGTGCATGCAGCGTCGGAATGGGCGATGGATGCGCACCTCGCCGGCCAGCTTTACGCGCGGCCGCACCGCTTGCTGCGGCGGCACCTGGCGGTCATCACCGCATTTGCCGCCCGCCATTTCGGCTCGCCCCCGGACCACACCCTGCGCGCACTGCGTTATCTCGCGCATGGCGAACAATGGCTGCGCGGCAGCGGGCTGCATCAGGCCGCCTACCGCGGTGCGCGCCTGATGGATGCCGGCGTCACGCAGCGCTTTGATTATTATGTGACGCAGACCACGCAGCGCCTGGAGCAGATGAACCGCGTCATTGCCGGCGACGCACCGGCCTGGGCGCCGGAAGTCGCATGCGCAGCGACCGCGCGCGACAAGATCCACACCGGCGCGCCGCAGCATGCGCCGCGCTTCATCCCGCTGCCGCGGGATTTCTTCAGTCAGGACGAAAAGTCCGGCGCTAAATAGCGCTGAATGACAGCGCGGCGATCGCCGCACCGAGCAGCGCACCGACCAGCACGTCGCTGGGATAATGCAGGCCGAGCACCACGCGTGATACGGCAATCAGCAGCGTGAACGGCAGCAGCAGCCAGGCCAGCGCCGGATAATAGGCCAGCGCGACCAGCGTAAAGGCCACGGCGTGCAGCGTATGGCCCGACGGAAAACTGAAACGGTCCAGGGGTGCTGCAAAATGTTCGATGCCGGCATGCGCCTGGTACGGCCGCGGCCGCAGCGTGCGTTTTTTCAGCCATTTATAGGCCACGGTACACACCAGTCCGACCGCGACCATGTGCAGTACCGGTACCACGGCCGCATCGCGGTCACGCAGCAGCAGGAAGGCCATCAGCGCATACCAGGCCATGCCGTCGCCGAGTACGCTGATGCCGCGGAACAGCAGGCGCCAGCTGACGCGGCGGCAGACGCGGTTGGAGCGCAGGCAGACCTGCAGATCCCAGTTCATGACGCGTTCAAACGTCAGGCGTTCAAGCGGCAGCATGGGCCGCCATCACCTCGGTCTGCGCGTCGTCAATCAAACGCAGCAAGGCCTGTTCGAATTCGGCGACGATGCACGACCAGTCGAGTTTTTCGGTGGTGATGCGGGCATTTGCACCAAGTTCTTTGATGCGCGTCGCATCGTTGACCAGCGCTGCCGCCGCCTGCACATAATCATCGGCGGCATCGAAAGGCACCAGCACGCCGTTCCGGTTGTGGCGGATGTGCTGCTGCGCGGCAGCGTAATCATAGGCAACGACGGCCAGCCCGCTGGCCATGGCTTCGACGGTGACGTTGCCGTAGGTCTCGGTCACGCTCGGAAACAGGAACACATCGGCGGACGCGTAATGCGCGGCAAGATCCTCGCCGGTGCGCATGCCGGCAAAAATCACGTCGGGATTTTCGCGGGCAAGGCGGGCACGCTCCGGACCGTCACCGACCAGTACCAGGCGCAGGCGCGGCTGCAACTCGCGCATCAACCGGTACGCGCGCAATACCAGCGGCAGGTTTTTTTCCGGCGCCAGGCGTCCGACCGACAACGCGACCGGTTCCCCATCCCTGACACCCCATTCCCGGCGCAATGCCGCGCTGCGCCGTTGCGGATTGAACAAGGCGGTATCGACGCCGCGCGCCACCACTTCCAGGTTGCGAAAGCCGAGGGCGGCCAGTTCGCGGCGCAGGCTTTCGGTAGGCACCAGCGTGCTCAGGGCCTTGTTGTGAAATTTGCGCAGGTACGCGGTGATCGGCATTTTCAGCCAGCCGACGCCGTAGTGCGCGCTGTAGCTGTGGAAATTGGTATGGAAATCCGTGGTCACCGGCAGTTTCAGTTTGGAGGCCGCCGCCAGCGCCGACCAGCCGAGCGGACCTTCGGTGACCACGTGCACGATGTCCGGCCGCAGCTTCGCCCACAGCCGCAACAAGGCCTGCTTCGCCGGCAGGCCGAGCTTCAACGCGTCGTAACGGGGAATCGGCACGCCCCGCTGCAACACCTCCTCGAATAACGGTTGTTCCGCCGGATGATCACCGGGGTGCTGGCGCGGCCGGATCAGCTGCACGGTATGGCCGCGCGCCTGCAGTCCGGTCACGATGCGCCCCATGGTCATCGCCACGCCGTTGATTTCCGGCGGATAGGTTTCGGTGACCATCGCCACGCGCATTTTGCGCATGGCGGCCGGGTAGTGCTGCAATACGATGTCGGCGCCGTCCATGCCGCGCATCGTGCCGTGGCGATGCGACTGCCCGGTGAAACATTTATGAAGTTTGCGCGACAGTTCTTTCGTAAATGTCCGGACGGCCGCCGCAACTTCAGCCGAACAGCACCAGCCCCCAAACTACCGGCACGTTGATCAGCGCCAGCAGAACCGCGGCACTGCCGATGTCCTTGGCACGTTTGGCCAGCGCGTGGTTTTCCAGGGAAATGCGGTCGACCGCCGCTTCAACTGCGGAATTGAGCAATTCAACGATCAGCACCAGCAGCACCACGGCGATCATCAGCGCCTTGCCAAGGCCGCTGGCCGGCGTGAACAGTGCGGCAGGAATCAGCAGTGCCGCAAGAAAAACCTCCTGGCGGAAAGCATCTTCATGGCGGAACGCCGCGCTCATGCCGTCGATGGAATAAAACAGTGCGTTCCACACACGCTTCAATCCGGTCTTGCCCTTGTGCGGACTTTCGCCGGTGGGTGCGTCATCCATGGCCATGCCCCTGGTGATTCGGTCGCAGATCCGGGCGCAGGCAGCGGCGCCCGTCCAGGCGCCGCAGCCGCTGTTATTTCAACGCGGCAAGCGCAGCGTCGTAATTCGGTTCCTGCTTGATTTCCGGCACCAGTTCGGCGTGCAGCACCTTGTTGTTTTCATCGAGCACGACCACGCCGCGGGCGGTCAGGCCGCGCAGTGCACCATCGGTGATGTCAACGCCGTACTTGCCGTGGAAATCACGGTTGCGGAAGGTCGACAGCGTCAGCACGTCATTCAAACCTTCGGCGCCGCAGAAACGACCCATCGCGAACGGCAGGTCGGCGGCAATCACCAGCACCACGGTATTGCCAAGCTTGGTCGCTTCGGCATTGAATTTGCGCGTCGAGGCCTGGCACACGGGGGTATCCAGGCTCGGCACGATGTTCAGCACCTTGCGCTTGCCGGCGTAATCCTTGAGTCCGGTTTCTTTCAGGTCTTTCGCGGTCAGCGTGAAATCGGGGGCGCTGTCGCCCTTTTTCGGGAAATTGCCGGCGACGGTGATCGGGTTGCCGCCCAGGGTAACTGCTGCCATGTTGCTCTCCTTGTGATGGTCCTGATTTGAAGATTGCTGCCCACGCGATGCCGGGCTGCGGCATGCGCGCCCTGTTATGGGGTATTGCTCAGGTACCGTACTTGTATCACGAACTGATGAAAAAACCGAACCGCGGTGCAAGCGACGATTAGAAGCGGCGATAACGTCAGGTTTTTTCGGCGTCGGCGATTTTCTGGTACGCCGCGGCATCGAGCAAGGTATCCAGCTGCGCCGGATCCGCCGGTTTGACGCGGAACATCCATGCAGCGTACGGATCCTCATTCACTTTTTCCGGCGCATCCGCCAGTTCGGCATTCACTGCGATGACTTCACCGGACACCGGGGCATAAATGTCCGAAGCGGCTTTTACCGACTCGATGACGCCGCAGACTGCGCCCTGCTGCACGCTGCTGCCGGCCTTGGGATTGTCGACGAACACCACGTCGCCCAGCATCTCCTGCGCATGATCAGTGATGCCTACGGTCACGGTGCCATCGCTCTCACGCCGCGCCCATTGATGCGTGGTGCTGTACTTGAGTTGTTCCGGGGTGCTCATGGTTGCTCCAGAATTCTTAAATTATCAATTAAAACAATTAGTTATGTGATTTTAGTGCAGCGGCGCCGGCAATACCGCAAGACGAAAGCCGGCAGCCCCCAGATTGCCGGTTTCCAGCGCGAGGCGCACGGTCAGTTCGGCATTCGCCGCAATGCCGGCGCGTGGATCACGGCCGCCCAGATACTCGGCGGGCAGAAAAATACGCCGCGCCAGGGTGTGGTCATTGGCATTGGTCAGCACCAGATCCAGCGCCGGGTAGGCCACATCATGGCCGGCATGGTTGCGCAATGTCGCTGTCAGCTGGATACGCTCGGGACGCGACGGATCAAGCAGTTGCAAATCGGAAGCTTCGATCAACAGTGCTTTGGTGACGCGTGGCAAGGGCACCGTGCAGCCGGCCTGTGTGCATGCCGCGTTCAACCATTGCCTTGCCTGCGGGTGCCGGGCGGCAATCTCGCCGCGATAGAAAAAAATCGCCTGCCCTGTCAATACAGTCGCGAGTACGACGCCGGCCGCGGCCAGCCACGGCCGGCGTGCTGCGGGTTCCGTCATCTCCGGCTCGTGGATAAACGGATTTTCAGCCGCCGTCGCCAGCCGCTCCGCTTCCAGCTCAACCGACGGACTCAACTCCGGCGTTTCGGCCGGCGCCTCCGGAAGGCTGTCGAGCAAGGGTTCGGCATCCGCTGTCGTATCGGACACCGTGTGCAGCGGTACCGTGTCAGGCGGCGGCGCCACGAGTTCTTCAACGGATGCCGGTGATGGCGGGGGCGCCTCCAGCGCGGGTCCGGCTGCAGCAAGCGTGGGCGCTGCCGCGACGGGTTGCGGAATCTCCGGTGCCGGCACCACCGGTGCATCCGGCGCCAGCGCCACCATGCCGTCGAATATCTGCAGACAGCGCCCGCAGCGCACCTTGCCGCCATGCGCCTGCAACTGTTCCGGCGTAATGCGGAACACGGTATGGCAATGCGTGCAGCGGGTGAGCAGCGACATGGGCGCTACTCTACCTGCGAATACCCGTCAGCAACACCCAGCCGTCATCGTGATCGCTGGATTGCATCCTGAAATTCGCCGCGTAGGCGTCGAGCACCGATTGTGTCTGTTCGATGAGAATACCGGACAGCGCAATACGTCCGCCGGGCAGCGTGAGCCGTGCCAGCAACGGTGCCAGCACGGTCAAGGGATTCGCCAGAATGTTGGCAACAACGATCTGCGCGGGCCGGACCGGCGCATCATCCGCCGCCGCGGCAAAATCCGCCTGCACCCGATTGCGCGTGGCGTTGTCCTGCGCCGCCAGCACCGCCTGCGGGTCGATGTCGATACCGCGGGCGCTGCGCGCGCCGAGTTTCATCGCGGCAATCGCCAGGATGCCGGAGCCGCAACCGTAGTCGAGCACATCCGCATCCGGGGTCACCACTTCATCCAGCCAGCGCAGACACAGCCGCGTCGTCGGATGCGCGCCGGTGCCGAAGGCGACGCCGGGATCAAGCACGATGTTGACCGCCGCAGGATCCGGCAATTCATGCCAGCTCGGCACCACCCACAGCCGCGGCGTGATCTGCAGCGGCTGGAACTGGCTCTGCGTCAGGCGCACCCAGTCGGCATCTTCGACGCGTTCCACACGGAATTCGGATGCCGGCGCGATGCCGGCTTCGGCCAATGCCTGCGGAATCAGCAGATGCAGATCGGCATCGATAGCAAACAGGGCGCTGACGCGGTTGGCCTGCCAACCGGTGGCGGGGGCTTCGCCGGGTTCGGCGAATATCGGGCGTTCTGCGGCAGTGCCGGCCGCGGCATCCTGCACATCCACCGCCAGGGCGCCGGCGTCGAGCAGCGCGTCGCTCAGATCTTCAACGGCCGATTCAGCCACATGCAGGATTGCGCACAGCCAGGGCATGGAGTCCGGTCGGAAGCGGGTGCGTTATTCGGCGCGGGTCAGCTTCGCCAGCCGCTCTTCGAGATAATGGATGCTGGTGCCACCGCGCAGGAAGGCAGCGTCGCGCATCAATTCCCGGTGCAGCGGCAGGTTGGTGCTAATGCCCTCAATGACGGTTTCCGACAGGGCGATGTGCATGCGTGCGATCGCCTGTTCCCGCGTGTCGCCATAGGCGATGATCTTGCCAAGCAGCGAATCGTAATGCGGCGGCACGAAATAACCGTTGTAGGCGTGGGAATCGACACGGATGCCAGGGCCTCCCGGCATGTGCAACGAGGTGATGCGCCCGGGCGAAGGCGTGAATTTGTACGGATCCTCGGCATTGATGCGGCATTCGATGGCATGCCCCTTCAACACGATGTCTTTTTGCCGCAGCGTCAGCTTTTCACCGGCGGCAACACGGATCTGCAACTGCACCAGATCATGTCCGGTCACGCACTCGGTCACCGGATGTTCGACCTGCAGCCGGGTATTCATTTCGATGAAAAAGAATTCGCCGCCTTCGTAGAGAAACTCGAAGGTACCGACGCCTTCATACCCGATTTTCCGGCAAGCCTCGGCGCAACGCTCACCGATGCGGGCGCGAGCGCGCGCGTTCAGCAGGGGGGCCGGCGCTTCCTCGATGATCTTCTGGTGGCGGCGCTGCATCGAGCAGTCGCGATCCCCCAGGTAAAACGCGTTGCGGTGTTTGTCGGCGAGCACCTGGATTTCAATGTGGCGCGGCTTCTCCAGGTATTTTTCCATGTACACCGAAGGATTGTTGAACGCCGCCTGTGCTTCGGCACGTGTGGTATTGACCGCATTCTTCAGTGCCGCTTCGGTATGCACGACACGCATGCCGCGCCCGCCGCCGCCGCCGGCCGCCTTGATGATCACCGGGTAGCCGATCTGGCGGGCGATCTTCACCACTTCCTTGGGCTCCTCCGGCAGCGCGCCGTCCATGCCCGGCACCACCGGCACGCCGGCTTTTTTCATCATGTTTTTGGCGCTGACCTTGTCGCCCATCAGGCGGATGGTCTCGGCCTTGGGGCCGATGAAGGTGAAACCGCTTTGTTCGACACGTTCGGCAAAATCCGCATTTTCGGACAGGAAGCCGTAACCCGGATGGATCGCCTCGGCATCGGTCACCTCCGCCGCGCTGATGATCGCCGGCACATTGAGGTAACTCAGGGCCGAAGGCGCGGGCCCGATGCACACCGACTCGTCGGCCAGCCGGACATATTTGGCTTCGGCGTCGGCCTCGGAATGCACGACCACCGTCTTGATGCCCATTTCACGGCAGGCGCGCTGGA
>CAMBCD010000040.1 GCA_945863085.1 Bordetella parapertussis | reverse complement strand
ATGACGGATGATTTTGTGCGGCTGGATACCGATGTGCTGGTGGTCGGCGGTGGTGTGGCGGGCAGCATGGCTGCAATCCCGGCGCTGGAAGCCGGGTTGAAGGTGGTGATCTGCGAAAAGGGCAAGATCCTCGACCACTGCGGCAGCATCGGCTGCGGCGTCGACCATTACCTGACGATCATGGATTCCGGGCCGGAATGGGATACGCCGGAGTTCCTGCTGAAGCATGTGCCCGAACTGACCGATGGCATCGTCGACATGGCGGTGGCGGGACGGGTGATCCGCGAAATGCCGCGCATTTTCCGCAAGATTGAAGCCATGGGCGTCGACTTCAGGGACCGCCAGACGGGGGATTATTACCGCCTGCGTTCCTTCGGTTTGCCGGGCACGTACCACATCAATTTCGACGGCACGGACTTCAAGAAACACCTCGGTGAACGCGTGCGCAAGGGCAAGGCCACGGTGCTGATGCGTACCATGGTCGTGCAGTTGCTGGTCCGGGACAATCGTGCCTATGGCGCCATCGCCTTCAATTTCCGCACGGGCGAGTGGACGGTGATCCGCGCCAAGGCGGTGGTGCTGGCGGCGGGCGACGTCAACCGCATTTCGCAAAACGCCTCGGGCCTCGCTTTTGATTCCTGGCATATCCCGTACAACACCGGGGATGCGCAGGCGATGGGTTACCACGCCGGCGCGGCGCTGGCCAACATGGAATCAGTTGAAGCGACGCTGACGCCCAAGGGCTTCTCCTGCCAGGGCCTCAATGCGCTGGTCAGCCTCGGTGCTTATTTCGTCAACAAGGCCGGCGAGCGTTTCATGTTCAAGTATGACAAGAAGGGCGAGAACGCCCGCCGCGCGGTGATTGCCGACGGCGTGATCAATGAATACCTGCTCGGCAACGGCCCGATTTATCTCGACTGCCGCCATTTGCCACAGGACATGCTCGACCGCATGGAGCACACGCTGCAGGTCGACCGTTACACGCTGCCGGCCTACTACCAGCAGAAGGGCGTCAATTTCCGCGAGGAACTGGTCGAGGTGTCGGTGTCCGAACTGAGTATCCGGCGCAGCGGCGTGTATTTCCGCGGCAGCGGCCTCGCCGTCGATACCAATGGCGAAACCGCGGTCGAAGGGCTGTTTGCCGCCGGGGATTGTGCGACGGTCAGCGGCGGCATTTCGGGTGCTGCAGTGCTGGGTCACATCGCCGGCGAGGGTGTCGTGCAGCGCATCCGCGCGAGCGCCGGGGCCTTGCCCGAGGTGGATCGCAGGACGCTTGATGAGGTGCGCGCACGCGCCGTGGCGCATTTGCAGCAGGCAGACGGTTTGCCGTGGAAGGAATACGAAGAAACCACCCGGCAGACTGTCAGCGATTACGTGGGGGTGCGCCGCAACGAGCGGGGGCTCAGGCTGGCGCTGGATACTTTGTCTGCGCTGGCCAAACGCGAGCCGACGCTGAAGGCTGACGACCTGCACGGGCTGATGCGCGTGCACGAAGCCAAAAACATCCGCATGAACGCGGAGATCATGGCTACAGCTTCGCTGGCACGCCAGGAGACGCGTACCGGCTCCTCGCACTTCCGCATGGATTACCCGAAGACGGATGACCTGAACTGGCGCAAGTTCGTGATCGTCGAGCGCGGCGCGAACGGGCCGGTAACCCGCACGCTGTCCACGGACCAGCCGCTGTCCGCGGCATTCAGCCGCGGCAATGCTGCCGTGGCGGCGTGAGGAACAGGCGATGAGCAATCCGCAAAAAGAAGTGTTCAACCCCATTCGCATCAATCCCGAAACCTGCGTCAAGTGCAACCTTTGCGACTGGATCTGTCCCGGTGACCTGATTTACAAGGAAGAGGACAACCGCGAGACGCTGCCGGTGATCAAGTATCCCGACGAGTGCTGGTACTGCGGCCTGTGTCAGTCGATATGTCCGACCAATGCCATTACCGTGGTGTTCCCGGAGCAGATGGTGAACAACAAAACCGATGTGGCAGACCTGCTGGGAAAGATTGCCGAATAAAATTGAGGGGCGTGGCAATGGCGGATCGCAAGGATGTGCCGGCCGAGCGCTCGCTGGAGCAGGTCAAGGCAGAAATTGTCCGGCGTGCCGGCCGTAACAGTCCCCTTGAACACATCAGTGCCGGTGATGCGCAGGCAGCCGTTGCCGCACTGACCAGCCTCGACCGCGACCATTGGGCCGAGGTCTGGTGTGCGATCGGTCTGCGCCACGAGGCGGAAGGCGATGTATTGCTGCGCAGGGGCGCTGACGGCAAGGCCATCGAGGCGGCTTATGTTCTCGCTTATGCCAATTGCCGCACTGGACGTTATCCGGTGGCCAGCACGCCAGGCAAGTCGGCGGCTCACCGGCACTCCCTGCGTTGTTTTCGCAAGGCGGCGCATTATTTTGATCCGCCGCTGCAGGTGGTCGAAATCCCGTTTGAAGGCAAGATGCTGACCGGTTACCTGCAGGTTCCGGGCGGCGTTCAGAGACCGCCGGCAGTCATCCACTGGGGCGGTGTTGACGGCTGGAAGGAAGACCGTCAGCGCAACAGTGAAATTCTCCATGCGCAGGGCCTGGCGACATTCACCATGGACATGCCGGGCGCAGGCGACAATCCGGCGCGATTCATGGAGCCGGATGCGGAACGGACTTTTTCCGCTGCCATCGATCACCTGCAACAGCGTAATGAGATTGACGGCGCCCGGATCGGCGTCTGGGGCGGCAGCTTCGGCGGTTACTGGGCGGCCAAGCTGGCGCATGTCGAAGCTGCGCGGATCAAGGCTGCGGTCACCCAGGGCGGTAATGTGCACCACGGCTTTCAGCGTGACTGGCTGGAACCGGCGTTGACGCGAACCGCGTCGACTTATCTGCTCGGGCCATCGAGCCTGCTGGATGCGCGCAGCTGGGTGCTGGGTGCGCGCACCCTCGAGGAGGTCCTCGACATGGCGCCACGGCTTTCACTGCTGGATCAGGGATTGCTCGATGGTCCCTGCGCGCCGCTGCTGGCAGTAAACGGCAAACTGGATGACCAGGCGCCGATTGCTGACGTTCATATCCTGCTGGAGCACGGCGTGCCAAAAACGGCGCGTATCTATCCTGATGGCGGCCACATGGGGCGCACACCCGGCATGAAGGAGAGGGTGATTGCCGAACTGATTGCACATTGGCTGCGTGACAGACTGATGTGGTAGTGCGGCGGATTCGGCACGGGGCGTGAAAAATGCCTTGTCTGACTGCGGCTCCGTCTGTTAACTAGTGTCGCAGTGTTTGCAACCTCCAGCATGACCGCCTGCCGCATGGGAAAAATTCCAAGATGATTCGTCCGCAATCGCCGATCGCCATTCTGGCCGCCTGCGTTTTTGTATTTATTGCCGGTCATGTGCTGGCACAGTCGTCCGCAAAACCCGCGCCTGCGATGGAACGCACCGGGCATGAGTGGAAGGATGGCGGCCGGTCCTCGACATTCGGCGCGCACTGGATGGGCAGCGAACTGAAAATGATCCGCGAAGAAATGACTGAAAGCGCGGGCATGATCGAGAAAAACGAATTTTTCTTCAATGCCGGCAGCCTGTTGCACTACAAACAGGATCGTTATCCCGCGCCGGGAAAGTCGGGCGCAACGGTCGCAATAATGGCGTCTTTCGACAAGACCGGTAAACCCGCGATGTCGATGAAACGCCTCGAGGGCAAGCCGGTCGGACCGGCCAGCCCGGAAGAAATTGCGCGGGCCCAAAAACATCTGGCCGAATTGCTGGTCGTCACCGCCAGGGTCAAGCGCTGAACGGCTTGTTTTGGCGCCTTCCGCTGCAGCGTTAAATAGTCAATAAAATCAAATGGTTGACTGGGTTGTCGCGCGTCAACCCGGCGTGTATGCTCGATTCAAAGACATGGTGCCGGTTTTTTTGAGCCATTCTGCGCGTCGTTGATCTGGTGTTCGGCGACGCAGTCATCCCGGTGGAGGTGTCACGATGGTTATCCTGTTCACGCTGCTCGCCGCACTCGCGACAGCCTGGTTCCTTGCCTATCACCGTATGCCGGCGCTGGTATGGGCGGTGGTTTATGCCGCAGCACTCGGCGGACTGACATATTGCGAATGGTGGCCGCAAGGTTTGCTGACCGCTGCCTGGGTGCTGCTGGTCGTGATCTCTCTGCTGGTGATCCCGTCGCCGCTGCGTCGTGTGGTGGCCGGCGCACCGCTGCTGAAACTGTTCCGCCGCATCCTGCCTGTGGTGTCGCAGACCGAACAGGAAGCGCTGGAAGCCGGCACGGTATGGTGGGACGGCGAACTGTTCAGCGGCCGTCCGGACTGGCAGAAGCTGCTCGCCTATCCCAAACCGCGGCTGAGCGCCGAGGAGCAGGCTTTCATTGCCGGCCCGTTGCATGAGCTCTGCGAAATGTTGAGCGACTGGGAAATCACCTACGAAGCCAACGACATGCCGCCCCACGTCTGGCAGTTCATCAAGGACAACGGTTTCCTCGGCATGATCATTCCCAGGGAATACGGCGGCAAGGGATTTTCCGCGCTGGCGCATTCGCAGGTGGTGATGCAGTTGACCACGCGCAGCGGCACGGCCGCGGTGTCGGTGATGGTGCCCAATTCGCTGGGCCCCGCAGAACTGCTGCTGCATTACGGCACCAAAGAGCAAAAAGATTATTACCTGCCGCGGCTGGCCAGGGGCATCGAGATGCCGTGTTTTGCGCTGACCAGCCCGGAAGCCGGATCGGACGCCGGCGGCATTCCGGATTTCGGCATCGTCTGCAAAAGCGAATGGCAGGGCAAAGCCGATGTGCTGGGCATCCGCCTGACCTGGGAAAAACGCTACATCACGCTGGGCCCGATCGCGACGCTGCTCGGCCTGGCATTCCAGCTCTACGATCCGGACCACCTGCTCGCTGAGAGGGGAAATGAGCAGGACGATGTCGGCATCACGCTGGCGCTGGTCCCCACCGACATGCCGGGTGTGCATATCGGTCGCCGCCATCGCGCGATGACCGCGACCTTCATGAACGGCCCGAACTGTGGCAAGGATGTGTTCATCCCGATGGAGTACGTGATCGGCGGTGTGGCGCAGGTAGGCGAGGGCTGGAAGATGCTGATGAACTGCCTCGCTGCGGGGCGTTCGATTTCACTGCCGGCAAATGGGGTGGGTATTTCGAAGCTGTCGACATTGACGACAGGTGCTTACGGTCGTGTGCGCCAGCAGTTCAAGCTGTCGATCGGCAAGTTCGAAGGCGTCGAGGAGGCGATGGCGCGCATCGCCGGCAATGTTTACGTGATGGATGCGGCACGGGTGATGACCGCCGGTGCGGTGGACCTCGGCGAAAAACCTTCGGTGATTTCGGCCATCGTCAAATACCACCTCACCGAACGCGGCCGCCAGGTCATCAACGATGCGATGGATGTGCACGGCGGCAAGGGCATCTGCATGGGGCCGAACAACTACCTCGCCAGCGCCTATATGCAGACGCCGATTGCGATTACCGTCGAGGGTGCGAACATCCTGACGCGGACCATGATCATTTTCGGCCAGGGCGCGATCCGCGGCCATCCCTTTGTGCTGAAAGAGATCGAAGCGACGCGTGAGAAGGATCCCCAAAAGGCGCTGCGCGATTTTGACCGCGCGTTTTTCGGCCACATCGCCTTCACGCTTTCCAACGTGGCGCGGGTGCTGTGGATGGGCATGACCGGTTCGAGGCTGACGGCAGTGCCGGGCGGTGCGCCGGAGCTGAAGCACTATTACCAGCAGCTGACGCGGCTTTCGAGCGGATTCGCGCTGACGGCCGATATGGCTATGTTTCTCTGCGGCGGATCGCTGAAACGAAGGGAACGCCTTTCAGCCCGATTGGGCGACGTGCTGAGCCAGTTGTATCTCGCGTCCGCCGTGCTGAAACGTTACGAAGACGATGGCCGGCCGCAGGCCGACCTGCCTCTCGTGCGCTGGGGCCTGCTCGACTGCCTGTACCGCATCGAAGAAGCGTTTTATTCGATATTCGAAAACCTGCCCTGGCCCATCGTGTCGTGGTTGCTGCGGGGACTCATCTTCCCGCTGCTGATGCCTTATGGCCGCGAATTTGCGCCGCCGCGCGATCCGCTCGGGCACGAAGTGGTCGGCCTGATGATGACGCCGGGGCCGACGCGTGACCGGTTGACGCGTGGTGTGTTCATTTCCGACAACGAGAATGATCCGGTGCGCACGCTGGAATCGGCGCTGGTGGCGGTCATTGCCGCCGAACCGGTGGAAGCCAAGCTGCGCCAGGCGCAGCAGGCGGGGCGTATCGCCCGTGGCCATGCCGGGCAGATGGCTGCCGAAGGATTGAAGGCGGGCGTGATCACCCAGGCCGAAGCTGATTTACTCAAAAGCGCTGCCGAACTAAGGCGACGGGTGATCATGGTCGATGATTTTCCGAAGGACTTCGGCAAATCAGAGCTGCACCAGACCACGCAGCCGGTGACCTTCGAAGCCCTGACGCGCAAGTGAGCAACTGCCTTCTCTACGCCGTGAGTGATGGTGTTGCCACCATCACCTTCAACCGACCGGCGGTGATGAATGCGCTGGACGTGGAGATGATTCACGCCTTCCATGAGACCAGTGAGCACGCGGCCGCTGATCCGGAGGCACGGGTCATCGTGCTGCGCGGCGCCGGCCCGGCCTTCGTCGCCGGCGGTGATGTCGCGATGTTCCGCGACAAGCTTGCGGAGATGGCCAAACTGGTGCCGGAACTGGCCGGTGCCCTGCATCACGGCATCCTTGCCCTGCGCCGCGCGCCGCAGCCGGTGATCGCCGCCGTGCACGGCGCGGTCGCCGGCGCAGGGCTCAGCATCATGCTCGCCTGTGACCTGGTGCTGGCGGCAGCGGGCACGCAGTTTTCCATGGCCTACAGCCGCATCGGCACCAGCCCCGACGGGGGGGCTACCTGGTTTCTGCCGCGGCTGACGGGCTACCAGAAAGCGATGGAACTGATGCTGCTGGCGGATGCCGTGGATGCGGAAACCATGCAGCGCCTCGGTGTTGTCAATCGTGTCGTGGCGGCAGATCAGCTGGCGGCAGAAACGGAAAAACTGGCGCGCCGCCTGGCTGTCGGGCCGGCGCAGGCCTATGCCGAAACCAAGGCACTGGCCAACCGCGCCATGCATGCCGGTCTCGCGGCGCAGCTTGATGCCGAGGCGCTGGCCTTCGCACGCTGCGCAAAAACAGAAGATTTTGTCGAAGGCATCACCGCCTTCACCGGTAAACGCAAACCGCAATTTCAGGGCAGGTAAATAAGGCAAGTAATATGGCAAGTGAGCAAGGGAAATGATTATGCCGGCGCTGCAGGGTAAAACCGTATTCATCACCGGCGCGAGCCGCGGCATCGGCCGCGCCATTGCGCTGCGCTGCGCGCGCGATGGCGCCAACATCGTGGTCACAGCCAAAACCGCGACGCCGCATGCACGGCTGCCCGGCACCATCCACGAAATTGCGGAAGAGGTGATCAAGGCCGGCGGCAAGGCCTTGCCGATCCAGCTCGACGTGCGTGATGAAGAGGCGGTGGCGGCTGCGGCGCAACAGGCGGCGGCGCATTTCGGCGGCATCGACATCCTGGTCAACAATGCCAGTGCGATCCAGTTGAGCGGCACGCTGGAGACGCCGGCCAAGCGTTTTGACCTGATGTTCGACGTCAATGTGCGCGGCACCTTTGTCTGTTCCCAGGCCTGCCTGCCTTTTTTGGCGAAAGCAAAGAATCCGCACATCCTGACCCTCTCGCCGCCGCTGAGCATGAAGGCAAAATGGTTCAAGGACCATGTGGCGTACGCCATGGCCAAATACGGCATGAGCATGTGCACACTGGGCATGGCCGAGGAATTCCGCGCGCAGGGCATCGCGGTGAATTCGCTGTGGCCGCGCACCACCATTGCCACCGCCGCGATCGCGGTGAATTTCCCGGAGGCGATCCTCAGGGCCAGCCGCAAACCGGATATCATGGCCGACGCGGCGTACGCGATTTTCAAACGCGACAGCCGTACGGCCACCGGTAATTTCTACATTGATGAAGCCGTGTTGCGCGAGGAGGGGGTGACCGACTTTGATGCGTATGCGGTCACGCCAGGCATCAAGCCGTACACCGACCTGTTTCTCGACTAACTCTGCGGAGGAGAAGAGATGAACAAAAACAACGATACATCGCATGTCATTCCGATGGCGGCGGCGGGCACACTGGACGGACTGTTCCGTGAGCGCGTCAAACGCACGCCGGACCTCGTGGCCTACAAGGCGTACAACGAGCAGCACGGCAACTGGCGCGATTACACCTGGGCGCAGATCGACCGCCAGATTGCACGCTGGCAGGCGGCCATGGAAAAAGACGGACTGCAGCCCGGCGACCGCGTTGCGGTGATGCTGCGCAATTCTCCGGAATGGGTGATCTTCGACCAGGCGGCGCTGGGTCTCGGCCTGGTGGTGGTGCCGCTCTACACCCAGGACCGCGCCGATAATGTGGCGTACATCATCAATAATTCCGGCTGCAAGGCGCTGCTGATCGACGGTCAGGAACAGTGGCAGGCGCTGGAAGACGTGGCCGGTGAAATGCGCAGCATTGTGCGTTTCCTGACCGTCAACACGCTGCCGTCGTCCGGCAGTGATGCGCGCCTGCAGTGGATCGGCGACTGGCTGCCGGAAGACGGCGGCGCAACGCGGCACCTGGCGCGTGACGGCGACACGCTGGCGACCATCGTTTACACCTCGGGTACCACCGGCCGGCCCAAGGGCGTGATGCTGTCGCACAACAACATTCTGTCGAATACCGAAGCCGCGCTGAGCGTACTGGCGACCGGGCATGACGACATTTTCATGTCCTTCCTGCCGCTGTCGCATACTTTCGAACGCACCTGCGGTTATTACCTGACGGTGATGGCCGGCTCGATCACCGCCTACGCGCGTTCGATTCCGCAGCTCGGTGAAGACCTGCAGAACATACGGCCGACGATGCTGATATCGGTGCCGCGCATCTACGAGCGCATCTGGGGCACCATCCGCGCCAAACTCGACGAAGGCCCGCCGCTGCGCAAAAAACTGTTCCTGCTTGCCGCCAGCGTCGGTTATGCGCGTTTCGAACATGCGCAGGGCCGCGGGCCGTGGCTGCCGTCGTTCCTGCTGTGGCCGGTGCTGAACAAGCTGGTGGCGTCCAAGGTGCTGGCGCGGCTCGGCGGACGCCTGCGTTATGCCTTGTCGGGCGGAGCCGCGCTGCCGTCCGACATCTCGAAAATTTTCATCGGTCTGGGTCTGCCGATCCTGCAGGGTTACGGATTGACGGAAACCAGTCCCATCGCCACTGCGAACTGTCCCGGCAACAACATCCCGGCAAGCGTCGGCCAGCCCATCCCCGGCGTCCAGGTCAAGATCGGCGACAAGGACGCGGTGCTGATCAAGGGCCCCAACGTCATGCTCGGTTACTGGAACAACGATGAGGCGACGAAAGCGATGATCCAGCCCGACGGCTGGTTGAATTCCGGCGACACCGGACGCATCGGCGACCAGGGCCATTTGTTCATCACCGGGCGGCTGAAGGATGTGATCGTGCTGTCCAACGGTGAAAAAGTGCCGCCCGGCGACATGGAAGCGGCGATCGCACGTGATCCGCTGTTCGACCAGGTGATGCTGCTCGGCGAGGGCAAACCCTTCCTGACGGTGATGGCGGTGCTGAATGCCGAGCACTGGCAGAAACTCGCGGCAGCTTCCGGCCTCAATCCCGGCGCGCCTGATGTGCTGCGCTCAAAACCGGCGGAAAAGGCCATCCTTGCGCGCATCGCGGCGCAGATCACCGAGTTTCCGGGTTACGCGCAGGTGCGGCGCATCACCGTCACGCTGGAGCCGTGGACCGTGGAAAACGGCCTGCTGACGCCGACGATGAAACTGAAGCGCGCCAAGGTCATGGAAAAATTCAATGCTGAAATCGACGGCATGTATGCCGGACACTGAAGTGCGGGATTGCGGAATGAGGATTGAGGAGAGTTACGATTGAGTGCTGATGAACGGGAGTGCAAGACCACCTTGCCCGAGGGCAAGATGCCGGCGCTGAGGGTGATTCCGATGCCCTCGGATGCCAACTATACCGGCGATATTTTCGGCGGCTGGATCATGGCACAGGTCGACCTGGCCGGCAGCATTCCGGCGCACCGCCTCGCGCAGGGCCGGGTGGCCACGGTGGCGGTCAATTCCTTCGTGTTCCGTCAGCCGGTATTTGTCGGCGATATCGTCAGTTTTTATGCGGAGGTCGTCAAAGTGGGGCGCACCTCGATTACCGTGGACGTGCAGGTGTATGCGCAGCGCCGTCCCGAGCGCGAAGAGTGCGTCAAGGTGACCGAGGCGGTGCTGACCTACGTGGCGGTGGACAACAACCGCAAGCCGCGTGTGGTATCGCCGCCACAGACCGGGTAATTTGCCCGGGTTTTCCATTGAAATCAGCGCGTTGACGAGTAACATGTTTTACAGATCGCAGATCGCGAACCATCGCGACAGCCATATCAACCATCACATCGGTAACCCAAGGAGAGGGCTATGAAATTTACAAGTAAAATCATATATTTATCCGTGGCCACCGCGCTGACTGCGATGGCCGGGCAGGCCTCGGCTTCGGGTTTCCAGTTGATGGAGCAGAACGCCAGCGGCCTCGGCAACGCCTATGCCGGCCAGGCGGCGGCTGCGGAAAACGCAAGCACCATATTTTTCAACCCGGCGGGCATGACACGGCTGCAGGGACGCCAGGTGTCGGGCGCGATCAACCTGATCCGGCCATCATCCGAATTCACCAACTCCGGTACTTCCACGGCGCCTGCCGGCTTGCCATCTCCCGGCGGCAACGGTGGGGATGCCGGTGACTGGGCTGCGGTACCCAATTTGTACATGTCCTGGCAGATTGATCCCAAGTGGTGGGTCGGTGTCGGTGTCAGCGTGCCTTTCGGCCTGGCCACCGAATACGATAACGGCTGGTTCGGCCGTTTCCAGTCACAGAAAGCCGAAATCAAGACCATCGACATCAATCCCAGCGTGGCCTACAAGCTCAATGATGTGGTGTCGCTGGGCGGTGGCATCAGCTTCCAGCGCGCCCAAGTGAAAATTGACCGCTCCGCGTTTGTCGGCATCGAAACCCTCAGCAACCTGAAGCTCGAAGACGATAGTATCGGTTTCAACCTCGGTGCGATGTTCAGTATTTCCCCTGCAACGCGCATCGGTCTTTCATACCGCTCTGCGATCGAGCACGATCTGACCGGCACTGCGCGGGTGACGGGCGTCGGCTCCGCGCCGATCAGTACGTCGGCCGAGCTGCCGGATACGCTGGCCTGGGGCATTTCTCACCAGCTGGATTCGAAGTGGCAACTGCTGGGCGACATCACCTTCAGCAAGTGGAGCAATATCAAACAGGTGCCGATCAGGACCACGGCGGCCTCTCCGCTGGGGCCGTCGGGGCGTTTGCTGGACACCTTTGCTTTCGAATTCAAGGACACTTACCGTATCGGCATCGGCGCCAATTACCAGATGCGCAATGATTTCATGCTGAAACTCGGAGTGGCTTATGACAAGAGCCCGGTCACCGACCAGCATCGCACCGTGACATTGCCCGACAACGACCGTACCTGGCTGGCCATCGGCGGCAAGTACCAGGCTTCGAAACAGATGACGCTGGATTTCGGCTATGCCTACCTGTTCATCAAGGACGCGCCGATCAATTCGCGCAAGGGCGTGGTTGCAGCGCCATTCCAGGGTAACGTGGTCGGCAATTACGAGGATCCCAGTGTGCACATCCTGAGTGCGCAGATCACCTACAGTTTCTGAGTTCCTGTTTTTTCCGGTGAACGGGCGATCTGCGGATCGCCCGTTTTTTTCGGGCAGCCCGGGTTGCTTTGCGCGGCAGGATGCTAGAATGAATTCACGTTTCAGCACGCCTTTCAGCTACGCTTCTCGGTAAGTGTCTTTCAGGAGTGTCATCGCCATGCCCGCTCATCCCCTGATGGTGCGCAAGGTGGCCGTGCTGGGTGCCGGTGTCATGGGCGCCCAGATTGCCGCGCATCTCGTCAATGCCAATGTCCCGGTGATCCTGTTCGAGCTGCCGGCAAAAGAGGGCGATCCCAACGGCAACGTGCTGAAGGCTGTCGCCAACCTGAAAAAGCTTGAGCCCAGTCCACTGGCCACCAGGGACCGCGCCGACCTGATCGAACCCGCGAACTATGGCCAGCACCTCGAACTGCTGCGCGACTGCGACATCGTCATCGAGGCGATTTCCGAACGCATGGACTGGAAGGAAGACCTCTACCACAAGGTTGCGCCGTACCTCGGCGAACACACCATCTTCGCCAGCAACACCTCGGGCCTGTCGATCAACCGGCTGGCGGGTGCCTTCCCCGAGAAACAACGGCACCGTTTCTGCGGCGTGCATTTTTTCAATCCGCCGCGCTACATGCACCTCGTTGAACTCATCGCCTGCACCGGCACCGATGCCGGCATCCTCGACGACCTCGAACGTTTCCTGGTCACCACGCTGGGCAAGGGCGTGGTGCGCGCCAAGGACACGCCGAATTTCATCGCCAACCGCGTCGGCGTGTTTTCGATGCTGGCGACGCTGTACCACGCCGAACGCCTCGGCATCGGATTTGACACCGTCGATGCGCTGACCGGCCCGCTGGTTGGCCGTCCGCGCAGCGCGACTTTCCGCACCGCCGATGTGGTGGGCCTCGATACCTTCGCCCATGTCGTGCACACCATGCGTGACACGCTGCCCGAGGATCCCTGGCACAGGTATTACGGCATACCGGCCTGGATGCAGAAGCTCATCGACAGCGGCGCTCTGGGCCAGAAAACACGCAAGGGCGTGTACCAGAAAATCGGCAAGGACATCCAGGTTCTCGACCTCAAGTCCGGCGGCTACCGCGTATCCGATGGCAAGGCAGACGAATCCGTTGTCGAAATACTGAAGAACAAAAATCCCGCGGAACGTTTCGCGCAGCTGCATGCCTCGGA
>CAMBCD010000039.1 GCA_945863085.1 Bordetella parapertussis | reverse complement strand
GGCGAGACCACCGGCGAACATCCATTCACTGCAAACGATGCACCGCAGCCGCTGGATGCCTACGGCATCAGCAAACGCGAAGCCGAGGATGCGCTGCTGCAGATCGGCTCCGACACCGGCATGGACATCGTGATCCTGCGTCCGCCGCTGGTCTACGGCCCGGGGGTCAAGGGCAACTTCCTGCGATTGCTACAGGCGGTCGAGCGCGGCACACCGCTTCCGCTGGCTTCGATAGAGAACCGGCGCAGCCTGGTTTATGTCGGCAACCTGGTGGACGCCATCATCACCTGCATCGATGCGCCTGCCGCCGCCGGAAAAACCTGGCTGGTCAGCGACGGCGAGGATGTGTCGACACCGGCGCTGATCCGCAAACTCGCTGCCGCACTGGAACTATCCCCGCGGTTGCTGCCCTGCCCGCCGGCTTTGCTCCATTTCAGCGCAGCATTGCTGGGTAAACGCGCGGCTGCGATGCGCCTGACCGGATCGCTGGCAGTAGACGGTTCCGCCCTGCGGCAGGCAATCGGCTGGCAGCCACGATACTCGCTGGATCAAGGACTTAAGGCAACTGCGCAGTGGTATCATCAGAGTCAAAATTAAGGTCGCGCCCTGACCCAG
Organism: Bordetella parapertussis; assembly: GCA_945863085.1. The sequence goes on along the minus strand of CAMBCD010000039.1, from coordinate 12,437 downwards.
CACACCGTGTGGCCAGCCATTTTCATTTCACTGATCGCATTTTCCGTCGCAGCGCTGACCGTCGGCTGGCTGGCACGCAGCCGCGCAGCACGTCTCGCGCTGGATAAACCCAATGCACGGTCGCTGCACACCACGCCGGTGCCGCGCACCGGCGGCATCGGCCTGCTGCTCGGCGTGGCCGCGGGCTGGGCATACGCTACCCCGCAAATGCCTTGGGGATTCTGGACAGCACTGGCGTTGCTGATCGCGGTTTCACTGCTGGACGATCTGCGCGGCCTGTCCGCTGCCGTGCGCCTTGCCACCCACCTCCTTGCCGCCGCGCTGGCGGCAGTGACCCTGATTGACGTGCAGGAATCCATACTGCTGCTCGCGGTCGCGGCGCTCGCCATCGGCTGGATGTGCAACCTCTATAATTTCATGGACGGCTCCGACGGACTGGCCGGCGGCATGGCGGTGTCCGGTTTCCTGGCATATGCCGCAGCGGCATGGCTCGCCGGCAGCACGCAGTTCGCGCTGCTGAACCTCGCAGTGGCCGCGGCCGCTGCGGGATTTTTGCTGTACAACTTTCATCCAGCGCGCATATTTCTCGGAGACGCCGGCGCGGTGCCGCTGGGCTTCCTCGCCGCGGCATTCGGCATCACCGGCTGGCTGCAGCACGACTGGACCTGGTGGTTTCCACTGCTGGTGTTTTCGCCGTTCATCGTCGATGCCAGCGTGACCCTGGCGCGCCGCCTGTTGTCGGGCGCCCGCGTCTGGGAAGCGCATCGCGATCATTATTACCAGCGACTGGTGCAGCTCGGCCTGGGCCACCGCGGTACCGCGTTCGCTGAATATGCATTGATGACCGCATGCGGGCTGGCGGCGCTGTGGATCATGACGCTCGCCGCGACCCTGCAGTATGTGGCGCTGGCGGCAACGGGTTTGCTGTATGTTGGGTTAATCGCTGTCATTGAACGTGCCTGGCGCGCACAACGGGCAAGGCATGTTTAATATCCGCACCCTGCTCGCGATTGCACACGATCTCACGGCTGTGGCTGTCGCCTGGCTGCTCGCCTTCTGGCTGCGTTTCAACCTGGAACTGCCCGAGTTTTATTCCGAACAAGCCTGGCAATCCGTGCAGTGGGTCGTACCTCTGTATGCCCTGTTCTTCCTGATCTCCGGGCTCTATCGCGGTATCTGGCGTTTTGCCAGCCTGCCCGATCTGCAGCGCATCATTCTTGCCGTCAGCGGCGGTGCACTGGCCGTTGCGGCCGCATTGTTCATGCTGCAATTTACCGTGCCGCGCTCGGTGCTGATCACCAGCCCGCTGTTGCTGGTGATGATCATGGGCGGCAGCCGGCTGGTTTATCGCGGCTGGAAAGAACGCAGCCTCGGCGCGCTGATCGCCGCAGGTCGCGAACCGGTGCTGGTGCTCGGCGCCACCGAAGCCGCGGCAAGCCTGATCAAGGAGCTGGCGCGCAGCCCGCAATGGCGCGTGGTCGGCGTATTCGACGACGACAGCACCCACCACCGCCGCCAGATCCACGGTGCTACAGTCTACGGCGCCATCAGCGATCTGCCGGTGGTACAACGGCGGCTGAATGCACGGCACGCCATCATCGCCATGCCGGAAGCCAATCACAGTGAGCGCCGGCGCGCTGTCGAAGTCGCGCGCGCCGCCGGACTGCAGGTGCTGACGGTACCTTCGTTCGAAGACCTGATCAGCGGTCGCGTCACGGTATCGCAGATCCGCAACGTCGAACTCGACGACCTGCTCGGCCGCGACCCGGTCAGGCTGGACACGGCCGGATTGCGCGAGTGGCTGGGTGCGCGCACGGTGCTGGTTTCCGGGGCCGGCGGCTCGATCGGCGCCGAACTGTGCCGGCAGGTCGCGCGTTACCAGCCACAGCGCATCGTGCTGCTCGAGAGCAGCGAATTCCCGCTGTACACCATGGAGCAGGAATTCCTGCGCCAGATGCCCGGGGTCGCGATCAGCCCGGTGATCGGTGACGTCAAGGATGCACAGCGCATGCAGCAATTGCTGTCGGCACTCAAGCCCACCGTCATTTTCCATGCCGCGGCCTACAAACATGTGCCGCTGATGGAAAACGAAAATGCCTGGCAGGCAGTACTCAACAATGTAATGGGTACACGCGTGCTCGCCGAGGCGGCGATCACGAACGGCGTCGAAAAATTCGTGTTAATTTCCACCGACAAGGCGGTCAACCCGACCAATGTGATGGGCGCCACCAAACGCATGGCGGAGCTGGTCTGCCAGTCGCTGCAGCAGCGCGGCGGCACACGCTTTGTCATCGTGCGTTTCGGCAACGTGCTCGGCTCAACCGGCAGCGTGATCCCCAAGTTCCGCGAACAGATCGCCGCCGGTGGCCCGGTAACCGTGACCCACCCGGAGATCACCCGCTTTTTCATGTCCATCCCGGAAGCGGTGCAACTGGTGATGCAGGCGGGGCTGATGGGCGGCAGCGGCGAGATTTTTGTGCTCGACATGGGCGAGCCGGTCAAAATAGCCGATCTCGCACGCGACATGATCCGGCTCTCCGGATTCGATGAAAACGACATCAAGATCGTTTACACCGGGCTGCGCCCCGGCGAAAAACTCTATGAAGAAGTGTTGGCTGCAGATGAAAATTCACTGCCAACGCCGCATCCGAAACTGCGCATTGCCAGGGCACGTCCTGCGCCGGCTGATCTGCCGGACCAGCTGGCGCCATGGCTGGGACGCACAACACTGCCCGATGATGCAACCGTGCGCACCGAACTGGCGGGCTGGATTCCGGAGTACCAGCCGCAATGAACAGTGCCGGCGCATTGCAACACTTTACTGCCGGAACCAGTGCGCTCGGCCGCTGGAGCACCATCGTCATCGGCACTTCGATCCCGCTTTCGATTGCCTTGGATAACGTGCTGCTGGCTTTCATTCTGTTCGCCTGGCTGGTCGGCGCCCGGTACCGCGACAAACTGATCTTCGCCTGGGCCAATCCCGTGTACCGCGCGGCCCTGCTGTTGTTCACCCTACTGCTCGCCGGCACGCTGTACGGCAACGCGGCACCGGGTGATGCAAAACTTTATCTGCTGAAATACCTCGACCTCGCGTTGATTCCGGTGCTGGGCTGGGCGTTTATCGCTGCATCCGGGCGGGAACAGGGTTTGCGTGCGCTGGCCTGTGGCCTGGCCTTGGTGCTGCTGATTTCCTGCGCGATAAAAATTGGCCTGATTCCCCCCAATCCGTGGCTGAATGGCACGCCGGAGTCCCCCGTTGTTTTCAAATTCCGACTGACTCATAACATCCTGATGGCGTTTTCCTGCTTCCTGTTTGCCTGGCTGTGCTGCAGTGCACGCAGCCGCACCGGCAAAATCGGCTGGAGTGTCATGGGCGTGCTGGCCGTGACCAATATCATGCTGATGGTCGAAGGCGCGACCGGTTACATTCTGCTGATTGCGCTGGTGCTGCTGTTCGGCTGGCAGCGTGCACGATTCCGCGGCATGGCAGTTGCCGTTGGCTCGGCCATTTGCGTGGTCACCGCGCTCAGCCTGATTCCCGGCCCATTCCAGACACGGGTCAAACAAATCATCCAGGAACTGCACAAGGAGCACGCCGACCGTCCCGCAACGACGTCGACCGGCTTCCGGATGGAGTTCTACCGCAACACCCTGACCCTGATCCAGAAACAACCTTTCCTGGGTTACGGCACCGGTGGTTTTCCTGCGGCATATGCGAAACAGGTCAAAGGTACCGGTCAGACATTTTCGCGCAATCCCCATAATGAATTCATGCTGGTCACCATCCATATTGGTGTCTTCGGACTGGCTGCGCTACTCTGGCTGCTCTGGCAGCAATGGCGATTTGCACCGCTGTTGCCCACCCCATTGGAACGCGGGTTGGCGCAGGGCCTGGTGGTGATGACCATTATTATCTGCATGCTCAACTCCGCGCTGCTCGACCATACCGAAGGGCTGCTGTATGCGTGGCTGACGGCGTTGCTGTTTGCGGGGTTAAAATCGAGTGATTATCGGGTGATTAAGTAATTAGGTGATTCGCATTAACCACTTAATCACTTAGTAACCTAATCACGTACTTATGCGCATTTCAGTAATCATCATCGCCAAAAATGCCGGCACCATGATCCGGCGCTGCCTGGAATCTGTCGCCTGGGCCGACGAAATCATCGTTGTTGATTCCGGCAGCACTGACGATACGCAGGATATCTGCCGCGAACTCGGCGCGAAAGTCATCGTCACCACGGATTGGCCCGGCTTCGGCGTGCAGAAAAATCGTGCGCTGGATGCCGCGCACGGCGACTGGGTGTTCTCCATAGATACCGACGAATGGGTCACAGCAGAGCTGCGCGACGAAATCCGGGCGGCCATCAACAGCGCCGCTGCAGCACCCGCTTACACCCTCCCGCGCAGCTCGAGCTTTTGCGGGCGCAACATGAAACATTCCGGCTGGTGGCCGGATTATGTGATCCGCCTGTTTCAACGCGGCAGCGCGCGATTCTCCGACGACCTGGTGCATGAACGGCTGATCGTCGACGGCACCATCCGCAAATTGCAGCAACCGCTGATGCACGAAACCGTGACCGACCTGCATCAGCTGGTCAACAAAATGAACCTGTATTCCACGGCCAGCGCACGTGACCTTCATGCGCGCGGTCGTCGTGCCTCGCTCTGGACTGCATTGCTGCATGGCGGCTGGGCTTTTTTCCGCACCTATGTATTGCGTGCCGGCTTCCTCGATGGGCGCGAAGGCCTGATGCTGGCGATTGCCAACGCGGAAGGCTCTTATTATCGTTACGTCAAACTGATGCTGCACGGGAACCCGCCGCGTTGAACATCGCTGCGTCCGGCATCCCGCGCCGCGTCTTGGTCATAGTCACGCGCCGCATCGGTGACGTTTTGCTGGCGACGCCGCTGATCCGTTCGCTGAAACAGGCCTGGCCCGATGCACAGATCGAGGCCCTGGTATTCGACGGCACGCAGGGCGTGCTGCTCGGCAATCCCGACCTGCATGCCGTGCATACGGTGCCGGAACGCCCCTGCTTCCTGCAGCATGCCGCATTGATCCTGCGGCTCATTAAACGTTACGACCTCGCGCTGTCACTGCTGCCCGGCGACCGGCCGACGCTGTATGCCTGGCTCGCGGGCCGGCGCCGCATCGGCCTGCTGCTCGACCAGCAAGGACAGCGCTGGAAACAAATGCTGCTCGATCAATGGGCACCTCTGGACGCCGTAAACACGCATACCGTGCGCTCGTATCTGGCTCTGGCCGATGTTCTGGACATAACGGCAATCCCTGACGCGCTGGTGTCCTGGCGTCCGGAGGACATGACCGCAGTGGATGCGCTACTTGGCAAAACCTGTGGCGCGCTGGCCGTGCTGCACCCTTATCCGAAGTTCCGCTACAAGATGTGGCATCAGCAGGGCTGGATTGAGGTTGCGCGCTGGCTGCTGGATAACGGCATACGCGTCGCACTGACCGGCGGCCCCGGCGCGGACGAACGCGCGTACGTCGATGCGATCGCAAAGCAATTGCCGGAAGGCGTGATCAATACCGCCGGGAAACTGACGCTGGGTGGCACGGCCGCATTGCTGACCCGCGCGCAGTTTTACGTCGGGCCCGACACTGCGGTTACACACATGGCGGCCGCGACAGGGGTGCCGACCATCGCGCTGTTCGGACCCTCCGAGCCGGTGAAATGGGGCCCCTGGCCCAAAGGCCATCCCGCGAATACCAATCCATGGCGCCGGCTCGGCGATCAGCGCGTCGGCAATGTGCAGCTCGTCCAGGGCCGCGCCGGGTGTGTGCCTTGCGGCCACGAAGGCTGCGAACGCCACATTGGCAGCGCCAGTGACTGCCTATTGGCCATCCCTGCAAAAATGATAATTAATCGTTTAAAATCAAATACTTATTAGACTAATTTATTTGACTGGGCCGGCCGCAGGCTGAGCCGCGCAAGCCGCGCCGCGACACAGCAGATACAAGTCGTTGCCGCCGAGCCGGTACTGCGCGGCGACCTCGCCCAGCTGCGGGTCGGGCTGGTAGGCAATCACAAAACCGTCTGTCCATTGTGCCGGCGGAAAAGTCAGCGGCGGCTGCGGCAGACGCGCAACATCGATGTGCGCGGCCACCGACAACCCGCTGGCGCTGACATTGCTGGTATATAGCGCATGGCCTTGGGTCCGGTCACGAATGACCTGCGCGGCTTCCGCATAATTCGTTCCGCGATAACGCGCCTGATACAGCGGAAACACCACCGTTACCACGATCAGCTTCAGTACGATGGCGCCGATCAGCCAGCGGCGTGTCAGACGCAGCAGCTGCGGACCACCCAGCCACAGCATGCGCGCAATGACCAGTCCCGCCAGCGGATACAGCGGCAGCAGGTAACGGACATGGCTGTTCGGCGCGAGCCAGTACGGCAGATAATTCACCAGTGCAATCCATGCCGCTGTTTTCAGCGCGGCATCCGCAGCCAGCGGGCTGGCCGAACGTCGCCGCACCGCCAGCCATAGAGCGATGAGCCCGGCCGGTGCGAGACACAACAGTGTTTCCAGCGGATAGGCGACGAGCTTGGTCAGATAACTGCCGATGCTTTCGGGCGCGAGTTTGGCGAGGATTTCGCTGAACATCCTGGAACCTTGGGCGCGGTTGCTGGCAAAAATCATCAGCCAGCCCGCCAGCAAGGCAGCCCCCGCCGCATGCAGCGCCAGCGCCGGCAGCGTCAGCAGAAAACGACGGTAATCCGTGCGAAACAGCAGCACCAGTCCGGCGCCGGCATAAAACACGTACGCAGTCAGGGCCTTGGCCATGAACGCGCCATAGAGCAGGACTACCGCCAGCGCCAGCAGCGAATATCGCCGTCGTTCGCAGGCCAGCCACAGGCAGGCGATGGCGCTGAACACCAGCAGCCCGAACAGTGGATCCACATAGGCCAGCCAACCGCGGTAAAAAAACAGGTCGGCCAGTGTGAGATACACCACCGCCGCCACCGCACTGAATATCCGGTCTCCGTACAGGGCCTGCGCCAGCCACGCTACCACCGCAGCCGTCAGCAGCGTCGCGGTGATGGTGATGCCACGCGCCACCACCAGCATGGCATCCCAGCCGAACAGGCTCGCCGGCGGAATGATCAGCCATGCGAACAAGGGGGTGTGCTGCAGGTCGGCACCAAACAGCAGGCGCTTGACCGGTTCGCCGTGGAACCACATTTCCAGCGCCGAGATCGGAAATATCGCCTCTTCACCAACGTAATAAAACCCGAGCGCGGGCAGAAAGGTCGCTGCGGCGACGGCAAACAACAGCCACCATGAACGTGATGATCCCGCGCCGGCTTCAGCAGTGTCCATCGCAGCGGTTTCGGAGTTGGTCATGGTTTGGGCGGAAGGCCTGCAATGAGGCGCGCCATGATTTTACGGTAGCAGGCTGGCAATGCATGGTGGGCGTCGATGAATTCCGTCGCGATACAGCCATGTTGTTCCGCAGGCCCGGCGTCGAACAGCGGCACTTGCTGTTGTGCGGCCCACGCGGTCAGCGCGGCCTTGGTCCGGCGAAGTTGTTCGCCGCTGTGCGCAGAAGCCAAAAGTCGCGAATCCAGCCCCGGAACCAGCGGCGGCAGAAAAAACACCACGCGGATGCCGCGTGCCTGCGCCTGCCGCAGCAACACGGCAAGCTGCTCCAGCAATTCCGCATCGGGCTGCCCCGCCTTCTGCACCAGCGCCCTTGCATACTGCGAAGACGCACTGGCTGCCTGCGCCACCACGCTTGGCGCGCTGGCTTCGGTGACACGCTTCTGGTCGGCAAAAGTCGCGCTGCCATCGGCACGAAAACCCACGCACAGGCCGCGGAAAGTCAGGTCGTAATCACGGGCCATCGCGCCATCTGCGCAAGGGTACGGCGCACCGGCAGGCTCCAGGAACAGGCGGCGCGCTGCAGCAGGGCGATCCTCCGCGCCGGCAATTTCGCGCAACACCATCCCCAGCGTCGTAATGCGCGGCAGGCTCAAGGCTTCCCGCAATCTTGCCGCCAGCGGCAGCGCCGCCGGTGGAGCCACTTGCGCGGCGGACAGGTCGGCGGGTGCCGGGGCGCCGGCCTGGTAAACAAAACCCAGCGACCAGTCGAGCGGGATCAGCAGCCAGCGCACATGATCGCCAAGATGCGCGGTCACAAACTGCGCCTCGCCAATGACACTGAGCAGTCCATTGCCGCTTTGCGCAAAATTGTAGGTGCGCAAGCCGGACGGCAGCGCATCTGCGGTAATCGACATCGCCGTCGATGAACCGAACACCAGCGCATTGATCTCCGGCAGGCGGTCCGCGAGTCGCAGGGTTTTGAACGCACGGTTGCTGCTGATCGGCGGCGCATAGGTCACGCCGCCGGTTTCCTGCTGCCAGCGGCTCGCCAGCCGGTTCTTGTCATGGCGATGGTCGTTGGCGAGCAATAGCAGGTTCAGCAGCACCACCGGCGCCAGCAGCGCCAGGCATCCGCCAACCACCCATGCCGTGTATGCGCGGGGACTCATCAGAACTGGAAGTACAGAAACTCGGAATGGCGGCCGAGATTGACGATCACCGCCAGCATCAGCGCCAGCGTCAGCAGCGCCCAGGGTGCGCTGACCCTCCAAAGGATGCGTGACGGTGCTTCGTTCAGCACGCCGAGTGCCGGCTTGGCCGCCGCCATGATCTGCTGCGTGTTCGGCATCAGCCAGACGATCAGCAGCAGGATCCAGATCCAGTGCAGCACACCGGTGCGCGGCAGTGCCGGTGTGCTGCCGAATTCGATGCCCAGCGCCGCCAGTGCGGCGCCCACGCCACCGGTTTTGGCCGCCCAGGCTTCCGGCAAAACCAGTCCGTTAAAGCCGGCCATCGCACACAGAATCGCCATCGCCGATTCCACATCCTGCGCGCGGAACAGCACCCAGCCGACCACCACGGCGACGAATGTCAGCAGGCAGGCTGCACGACGGCCCCAGGGCGTCGATTGATGCAGGTTATGGCCAAGACGCCGGCGGAATTCGCGCCAGCCGTGATTGATCACCAGGTACAGGCCATGCAGCGCGCCCCACAACACGAAGGTCCAGCCCGCGCCGTGCCACAGTCCGCCCAGCAGCATGGTCAGCAGCAGATTGGTGTAGCGCTTTACCCTGCTCTTGCGGTTGCCGCCCAGCGGCACATACAGATAATCGCGCAGGAAACGCGACAGCGTCATGTGCCAGCGCCGCCAGAAATCGATGACGCTCACCGCCTTGTACGGCGAATGGAAATTCACCGGCAACCGTACGCCGAACAGCAGCGACAGGCCGACCGCCATGTCGGAGTAGCCGGAAAAATCAAAATACAACTGGAAGGTGTAGGCCAGCGCGCCGCACCAGGCCTCGAGCATGGTCAGCGTCACGCCTGCCCCCGGCGCATCGAACACAGGGGCCACGTACGGCGCCACGCCGTCGGCGATCAGCACTTTCTTGGCGAGGCCGAGCACGAACAGCGTCAGGCCGGCGGCGATCAGGTCGTGCTGCGGCCGGTAGATTTCGCGCTGCGCGAACTGCGGCATCATTTCGCCGTGGTGCAGGATCGGTCCGGCAATCAGGTGCGGGAAGTAGGTCACGAACAGGCCGTAGTGCACCAGGTTGTATTCGCGCACCTTGCCCTGGTGGGCATCGACCAGGAATGCGATCTGGGTAAAGGTGAAAAACGAAATGCCTAATGGCAATACAACTTCGGCAAACCCCAGGCCGGTGCCGGTGACGGCATTGAAGTTGGCGACAAAAAAATTCGCGTACTTGTAATAACCGAGCAATGCGAGGTTGGCGATGACGGCCAGGGTCAGCAGGCGAAAACTGCGGCGGACGTCACTTTCCGCCTGCGCCCGTGCGATGGCGCTGCCGGCGCTGAAATTGCACAGGATCGACAGCAGCAGCAAGGCCACGTAGGCCGGGCTCCACCAGCCGTAAAAAATGAGCGAGGCCACCGCCAGCCAGCCCGCAGCCAGCTTGGCGCTGACCCGCCCGAGCCCGAAGAACACCAGCAGCGTCAGCGGCAGGAACAGGAAAATGAAAGCGTGGGAGTTGAACAGCACGGCTATGCCGGGACTGCGCTAACGCTTGAAGAAACTGCGCACGTGGCCGGCAATGCCGCGCGCAGCAGCATCGTCAAGGTTGTAGAACAGCGGCAACCGCAGCAGGCGATCAGCGAGATTTTCAGTGACCGGCAGTGCACCCGCAGTGCGGCCAAACTTCCGTCCCGCGGGCGACGCATGCAGCGGCACATAATGGAACACCGCGTGCACCCCGGCCGCTTTCAGGTGGGTCAGCAACTTGCCGCGCTCGGCGGCGCTGCGGGTGAACAGGTAGAACATATGGCCATTGCCGGATACGCCTGCGGGCTCGACCTGCGGCAAGGCGAGCAGGCCGGCGTCCGCCAGGTCCTGCAGCGCCTCGCGGTACACAGCACATAGCTGCCGTCGCCGCGCGATGATGGTTTCGGCACGTTCGAGCTGCGCCCACAGGAAGGCGCCGATCAGTTCGCTGGGCAGGAACGACGAACCGATGTCGACCCAGGTGTATTTGTCGACTTCGCCGCGGAAAAATTTCGAGCGGTTGGTGCCCTTCTCGCGGATGATTTCGGCGCGTTCGACCAGCGCGGCATCGTTGACCAGCAGTGCGCCGCCCTCGCCGCTGATGACATTCTTGGTCTCATGGAACGACAGGCAGCCGAGATGGCCGATGGCACCGGGGCGCCGGCCCTTGTACTCCGACAGCACCGCCTGCGCCGCATCCTCCACCACCAGCAGCCGGCGGCGCTGCGCGATGTCCATGATCACATCCATTTCGCAGGCGACGCCGGCATAGTGCACCGGCACGATGGCGCGGGTTTTCGGCGTGATGACCGCTTCGACCAACTTTTCGTCGAGGTTCAGCGTGTCCGGCCGGATGTCGACAAACACCGGCATGCCGCCGCGCAGTACAAAAGCATTGGCCGTCGATACAAAGGTGTACGAGGGCATGATGACTTCGTCGCCGGGCTGGATGTCGCAGAGCATCGCCGCCATTTCCAGCGCCGCGGTGCAGGAATGTGTCAACAGTGCCCGTTTCGCTCCAAGTTTTTCCTCCAGCCAGCGGTGGCACAGCTTCGTGTAATGCCCGTCGCCCGACAAATGGCCGCGCGCCACTGCATCGGCGATGTACTCCAGCTCGGGGCCGATGGTGAAGGGCTTGTTGAAGGGTATGGTCATAACGGACGTCGCGCCACCGCAAGCAGTGAACCGCCGAAGGGCAGCGACAAGCCGGCGCGGATCAGCAGGCGTTCCGCATCCAGCGCACGCTCCAGCAGCACATTGGTCAAGCTGCCGATGCGCAATTCGGCCAGCGGATCGTAACCGGGCGCGGCGCTGCGGCGGGTCTTCCGGGATAACATCATCAGTGGCAGCAGCACGGAAACAAAGGAAGTCATTTTAACGATCTCGTAGCCCGCCCGCGCGAGCTTCTGCCGCAATTCACCGGCGGTGTAGCGCCGCACATGATGGGCGCGCACGTCGTACTCGCTCCACAGGAAGGGATGCTGCGGCACAGTCAGCAGCAGGCTGCCGCCGGGGCGCAGCGCACGGTGCATCTGTGCCAGCACGGTTTCGTCTTCAGTGATGTGCTCGATGACGTCGAAGGCGCCGATGGCATCAAACTCGCAGTCGAAAGGCATGCGCCGCGCATCCATCTGCAGAAAAGCCGCGCGCGGCACGCGGGCTGCGGCAAACTGCAGGCCCTCGGTCTGCGCTTCGGTGGCGCTGAGCCGCGCCTGCGGAAACGCCGCGGCCACGCCCTGCAGCACATAACCAGTGCCGCAGCCGACCTCGAGAAAATCGGTGAACGACGGTGCCTGGCGCTGCAGCGTCCAGACAATCAGCCGGTTGCGCGCGCGGAACCAGAAATTGCGCGCTTCCAGCGCAGCCAGCTCCGCGAACAGCGCCGGATCAAAACCTTCGGCTTGCGCCGCCAAGTCAGGTGCCAGCGTGAGGAAACCCGCGCGTTGCTGCGGCCGGTAGCCGCAGGCGCCGCAATCCCAACTTGCCGCAGCCAATGCCGCGCTGCAGCCCGGGCATAACCTCAACCCTGGCTCCCGACGATGATGCCGGCTGTAATCAGCACCAGCCCGGCAATCTTCCAGGCATTCACCGGTTCATGGAACACCAGCGCACTCAGCACCAGCACCAGCACAAAGGCGAGGCTCATGAAGGGATAGGCATGGGACAGTTCCAGCTTGGTCATCGCCGCCATCCACGACACCACCGCCAGCAGGCCCGCAGCCAGCGCCGAAATGACCCAGGGATTGACCAGCAGTTTCGCCAAAAACCAGATTCGGTCCGGCGTTTCAAGCGGAAATGCGCCGGCGGCGACCACCTGCCACTTGATCACGATCTGGCTGTAGACTGTTAAAAAAATAGTAATAAA
>CAMBCD010000038.1 GCA_945863085.1 Bordetella parapertussis | reverse complement strand
GAAGTCCTTGGTCACCACGCAGCAGCCGGTGCCGATGTACGGTCCGCCGTCTTTTTCATGCCACAGCGGTGACGGGAAAATATTGATGTCGACATCCTTGCCGGTCTGGATGTTTTCCAGCACCGGGCCGGTCTCGACGACCACCGGTTCGTATTTCGGCGCTTCGGCCTGCCAGCCCTTGGGCCGGCCACGCAGCTGCTGCACTAAATTATGGTGACTGCGCTCCACCGGCAGGCGCAGGATGGAGGACAGTCTGGCGGGACTCGCCGTGGTGCAGGTCACCACGCGAAAACCCTTGGGGTAACCCTGGATGTCATCAAACAGCAGCGCCGGTGCGCCGTCGATCTTGACGTTCAGTTCGCTGATCGCGCCAAGTTCAAGCTTGGCATCTGCTCCGCGTACGTCCTTCAATTCACCGAGGGACCGGGCAGTGTCCAGCCAGGCGCGCAGGTCGAGGGGATTGCCGGCAGGACGTTTCATCTTCAGCCCTTGCGTTTTTTCGCCGCGAGCCGCACGGCCTTGATGATTTCAGTATAAGCCGCACAGCGGCACAGGTTGCCCGAGAGATAATGGCGGATTTCATCATCGGTCGGATTCGGATGCGCGTCCAGCAGTTGCCGCGTCATCAGGATGAATCCGGGGGTGCAGAAGCCGCACTGGAAGGCACCGGTCTCGATGAAGGCCTGCTGCACGGCATCGAGATGACCATCGGCGTTGTCCTCAATGGTGCGCACGTCAGCACCGTCGACCAGCGTCGCCATGGTCAGGCAGCCTGTTACCGCCGTGCCGTTGACCACCACCGTGCAGCAGCCGCACAAACCCTGCCCGCAACTCTCGCGCGCACCGAACAGGCCCTGCCCCTGCAGCAGCTCGACCAGGTTCTGGTGGTTGCCGGCATGCGCCGTAACCGGGCGGCCGTTCAACTGGAAGGTAATATTTTTATGTTTTGTGCTCATGCTCATTTTGGCCATCACTTAATCCTTCAGCGGCTTGCCCGCATTAGCGCGCAACCCGCGATACACCGCTTCCGCCGTCAGCGGCAGACTGGTCAGCCGCACGCCGACCGCGTCATCAATCGCACTGGCAATCGCCGGTGACACGCCGAAGGTGCCGCTTTCGCCGACACCCTTGGCGCCGAAAGGCCCGGACTTCTGCACCATGTCGACGGCTTCGTTTTCCATGATGGGCGGAATGTCGCGGATGCCGGGAATCTTGTAATCCGCCAGCGAGGCATTGGTCACCTGCCCGGCGTCGAAATCCATGCGCTCGGACAGCGTGAAACCCAGTTGCATGATGGTTGCGCCGGAAATCTGGGTTTCCACAATCGCCGGGTTCACCGGGCGGCCGACATCGACCAGGTTGACCAGCCGCGTAATTTTGAATTCACCGGTTTCGCTATCGACCTCCACTTCGGCGCCGGTGGCGCCGATCATCCAGAACGGCGTCGCATCCGTGGTCAGCCCGGTACCCGGTTCCGGCGGCGTATATGGCGGGATGAAACTGCCGATGCCGACTATGTTGCCGGCCTGCATGCCGTACTTTTTGCGGAAAATATCCGGGATTGGCGTGGTTTCCGCCGACAGGCCGACGTCCCTTGCGAGGGTCAACAATTTATCTCGTGCATCCTCGGCCGCGAGTTTGACGGCATGACCCATGTGGTAGGTCGACCGCGAACCCAGCGTCGCCATGTCGTACGGCGTGACATCGGTATCGGGATGTACCAGGGTCACCGACTCCACCGGGATGCCCAGCGCTTCGGCGACGATCTGCGCCATGGCGGTATCCGAACCCTGCCCCATGTCCACCGTGCTGCAATGGACCATGCAGCTGCCATCGGCGCCGACGTTGACGATGGCCACCGAGGTCGTCGGCGAAATGCTTGCCTTGAAACCGATGGCGATGCCACGGCCGCGACGCACAGTACCCGTGCCCTTGTCGAAGGGTTTTTCCCAATCCATGCGTTGTGCCAGGCGCTCCAGCACCGGTTCAATGCCGGCGTCGCGCATCAGGGTGCCGGTCGCCTGCGGCCGGCCTTCGCGCAGGATGTTCTTGCGGCGCATCACCAGCGGATCGATGTTCAGCGCCTTGGCGATCATGTCGGTGTGGCTTTCATAGGCCCACACCAGTTGCGGTATGCCAAAACCGCGCAACGCACCGGCCGGCGGCAGGTTGGTGTACAGCGCATAGGAATCGATGCTGACATGCTCGATGTCGTACGGCCCCGCCGCGGTGAAACCTGATTTCTGGGTGATGCGCGGACCGATGTCGGCATAGGCGCCGCCGTTCCACCACACCTCGCATTCGCGTGCAGTGATTTTCCCGTCCTTGCTGACACCGCTCTTGATGCGCAGCGTTGTCGCGTGTTTGGTCAGCGTGTAGAACTGCTCTTCCATGGTCAATGAAATCTTCACCGGCCGTCCGGCGATCAGCGCCGCCGCCGACACCAGCGCCTCGAGCTTGATGTAGAGCTTGGCGCCGAAACCGCCGCCCAGGTACGGCACCTTGACCCGCACCTTGTTTTCCGGCCAGCCGAGCAGGCGCGCGATTTCGATGCGCACAAACGACGGGCTTTGCGAGGCGGTGTGGATCACCAACTGGTTCGGCGTCGGATCGGCGACCGTGACAAAGGGCTCCAGCGGCAAATGCAGCACCTGCTGGGTGCGGAAGCTGTGCTCGAACACATGGTCGGCTTCGGCGAAGGCCTTTTGCGCATCACCGCGACGCAGGTGGAAATCGAGCGCGATGTTGGTGTCGCGCTTGTCTTTGAGGTGTTTCAGGTCGGGAAAGGTGCCCGCCGGCTTCAGCACCTCGTGCACCACGGCTTTTGAGTTCATCGCTTCGACTTCGTCGAACACCGCAGGCAATTCTTCGTACTCGGCAACAATCAGCTGCGCCGCCGCCTCGGCGACATGCGGATCGGCGGCCAGCACCAGCGCCACCGGCTCACCGACGTAATGCACCTTGTCGATCGCCAGGATCGGCTGGTCATGGAAGGCCGGGCCGTAATAAGGCTCGGGGATCAGCTTGATGATGTCAGCCGCGGTATACACGGCATACACGCCGGGCATCGCCTGCGCGGCGGCAACATCGACACTGAGCAGGCGCGCGTGCGCCACCGTGCTGCGATGGATCCTGCCGAACAACATGCCGGGCAGCCGCAGGTTGTGCACATACTCGGCCTTGCCGGTCACCTTGGCGCGCGCCTCGACCCGCGGGATGGACTGGCCCATCGCAGCGCCGTTGTTGTTCTTACCTAATGTGGTAGCCACAATCGTTCCTCTGGAATCGGCTCAGGCGGCCAGCGCCTTGCGTATCGCACGGCCTGCATGGACCCGCAGCAGTTCTGTTTTGTACGCCGCCGAACCCCGGGCATCCCCCGTCAGCTCCGCTTCCGCCGCGGCCGCCTCGCCAACCAGCGCCAGCATGGCGTCGCTGATGGTCGCGCCGCGCAGTACGGCTTCGGCACCCGGCAGGCGCAGCGGTTTTTCGGTGGCGGCACTGACCACAAAACGCGCATCCCGGATGAGCCCGCCATCCATCTGCAAGGACACCGCGATACCCAGCGTCGGCCAGTCATCCGCGGCGCGCGTGGTCAGCTTGACGTAAGCCGAGCGCCGCCCGGACTGCGCCGGCACGAGCACCTCGCTGATCAACTCGTTACGCGCCAGCGCAGTTTCGTAATAACCGGTAAAGAGATCGGCCACGGCCAGTGTGCGCGAACCCGAGATTGCCGCAGTAACCACCTGCGCATCGAGCGCCATCAGCACCGGCGGCAGGTCCATGTGCGGATCAGCATGCGCGAGATGGCCACCGAGGGTGGCCACATTGCGCACACGCACATTTGACAGGGTGCGCAGCGTATCAATGATCACCGGCGCGCGTTTTTTGACCGCGGCCACACGCCCCAGGGCACTCAGCGTCGTCAGCGCACCGATGCGCAGGCTCCCGTCCTGGTCCGCCTTCACTTTGGCGTAACGCGATTCGACACCGCGCAGGCTGATCAGCCGCGTCGGCTGGAACACACCGGCCTTCATCATCTGCATCAGCGCGGTGCCACCACCAAAAACACGCACCGACTCGTCACCGGCGTCCAGCAGTTTCACCGCGGCTTTCAGCGTACGCGGTTCGGCCAGTTCAAACGGCATCATGCCGCCCCCTGCGCAGTCGCAAAAGCCGTGCCCAGATTTTTCGCAAACTGCTTTTCCATTTCCTTCGCCTTGGCTTTCAGTGCCGGCTGGCCGATGCTGCCCAGCTTGCCGGTCAGTGCGGTGTCGATTTCATACTGGATGGTGGTGTGACCGCCCGCCGCAATCAGCCGCGTGGATGAAGTCGCGGTAAGTCGCCCGACCAGTCCCATCGGCGCGCCTTCGATTTTGGCAGCAATCAGTTCCGGCGACACCACCTCGGTCAACTCCACGGTCACCTTGAATTTGAAGGTCATGTAGGCGACCTTGGTTTCGAGAATGGCATCGAAGCGCCGCTCGTCAAGTGGCGTCAGATCGCGCACACCGTCAATACAGGACGCAAAAAAATGGATGTCCTGCAGTTTCGCGAACACGGCGTCGCGCGGCGCAGCAACCACAATCTCCCCGCTGAATTTCATTATTGTTTACCACAGTGAAAGCGGCCTACTGTAATGGCAGCAAATCCTAAAATCAATGCGCAAGACCATATCCCGGCATGAAAAATCCCCCGGCACCTTGCGGCGACGGGGGATTTCTACTTAATGCAGCAGATACTGTGCGGCAGCGCTTAGCGCGAACCGCCGGCACTGCGCCGGTTGCTGTCCGAACGGAAACCGCCACGACCGCGCGCATCACGCGAAGGCGGCGCACCACGGCGTGGCGCCGGGCGACCACTGCGTTTGGCACCGCCGCCGTCGCTGCGGATCGGGTTCTTTGCTTCAAAACCTGGAACACTCCAGCGTTCGATGGTACGGCCGATGTAATGCTCGATCTGCTTCAGCTGGCGCACGTCCTCCGACGACGCAAACGAAATCGCCGTACCGGTGGCGCCGGCGCGGCCGGTGCGGCCGATGCGATGCACGTAGTCCTCGGCCACTTTCGGCAGGTCGTAATTGAACACATGTGAAATGCTGGCGACGTCGATGCCGCGTGCGGCGACGTCGGTGGCCACCAGCACCTTGACCGCGCCGCTGCGCAGGCGCGCCAGCGTGCGGTTGCGTTGCGACTGGTTCATGTTGCCGTGCAGGGCGGCAGCTTCGTGCCCGGCGTGGAACAATTTGTCCGCGAGGCGGTCCGCACCGTGCTTGGTCGCGGTAAAGACGATGGACTGTGCCTGGCATTCTTCCGAACGCAGCACGTGGTCGAGCAGGCGATGCTTGTGGCTGCCGTCATCGACGTAGTGCAGGCGCTGCAGGATGTTTTCGTGCTGCGCCTTGGGCGCGGACACTGCGATCAGTTTCGGATCGCGCAGCAGTTCACGGCCCAGTTTGGCGATATTGCCGTCGAGCGTCGCCGAGAACAGCATGGTCTGGCGATTACCCGGGGTTTTCGCGGCAATGCGCTTCACCGGTTCGATGAAGCCCATGTCGAGCATGCGGTCGGCTTCGTCGAGCACCAGCAATTCGAGGCGCGAAAAATCGACCTTGCCCTGATCGATGAAATCGATCAGCCGGCCCGGTGTCGCCACCAGGACGTCAAGCGATTGTTCGAGCAGGCGGCGCTGTTTCGGGTACGGCATGCCGCCCAGGATGGTGCCGGTGCGCATGTGGCGCAGGAACTTGCAGTATTTGTCGACGGCATCCGTCACCTGCACCGCGAGTTCGCGGGTCGGCGTCAGTACCAGCACGCGCGGACCGCGGCCGTTTTTGACCGGCGCCAGCGCCAGGCGCTGCAGCGCGGGCAGCACGAAGGCTGCAGTCTTTCCGGTGCCGGTCGGGGCGGAGACCATCAGGTCAAAGCCGGTCAGCGCGGCAGGGATGGCCTGCGCCTGCACGGGAGTCGGTTCGGTATAACCCGCGGCGGCCAGGGCCTGCACGAGGGCGGGATTCAGATTCAATGATTCAAAAGACATGTGTTTACTTTCAAAAAGCAGATCAACTGAAAAAGCACATCCCGGTCGCAGGACAATAAGTCCTGTGGCCAAAATGCTTTTCAGCATTCAGCAATAAAACAAAACGCGCAGGAAAAGCCACTGCTGCTAGGCGAGCCATGACTGGGTCATGGCCGAGGCCACCGGCGCACGGGTATCGTCGCTAACCGTGGCGGAAGCAGCTATTCAGAGAAGGGAGCTGAAAACGAAGGGGTCAGGGACAGATGCATCTTGCAGCGCACAACGACTGGAACGTCGCTGCAAGGTGCGCGCACTATAACTGCAAGTGCCGGAAATAGCGAGGTTTTTTCCGGTCCGCCAGAGGAAAGCAGTCCTCGGCACAAGCCGTTATTGCGGGGAAAAGCCAAAAAATTCAAGGTAATAGAGGGGTGCGCATGCTACAATCCGCCCCTTTTTTCAAGGCCCCGTCCCGTGTCCGCCACCGAGCAACGCCCGCTACGCAACATCGCCATCATCGCCCACGTCGATCACGGCAAAACCACCCTCGTCGACAAGCTGCTGCGCCAGTCCGGCACCTTCGCCGCGCACGAGCAGATCGCCGAACGCGTGATGGATTCGAACGACCTCGAGCGCGAGCGCGGCATCACCATTCTCGCCAAGAACTGCGCGGTCACCTGGAAAGGCACGCTGATCAACATTGTCGACACCCCCGGCCATGCCGATTTCGGCGGTGAAGTCGAGCGCGTGCTGTCGATGGTCGACGGCGTGCTGCTGCTGGTCGATGCCGTCGAAGGCCCGATGCCGCAAACGCGCTTCGTCACGCGCAAGGCGCTGGCCCTCGGCTTGAAGCCCATCGTGGTGGTCAACAAGGTGGATCGTCCCGGCGCACGCGCTGACTGGGTGGTCAACCAGACTTTCGATTTGTTCGACAAACTCGGCGCCACCGAAGCCCAGCTCGACTTCCCCGTAGTCTATGCCTCGGCATTGAATGGCTATGCCAGCAATGATCCGGAAGTCCGCGAAGGCACGCTCGATCCGCTGTTCGAAGCCATACTCGCCCACGTGCCGATGCGCGAAGACGACCCCAACGGCCCGCTGCAACTGCAAATCTGCTCGCTCGATTACTCCAGCTACGTCGGCAAAATCGGCATCGGCCGTGTCAACCGCGGCCGCATCCGTCCCGGCCAGTCGGTCGCCGTGCTCAAGGGCCCCGGCTCCACCCCGGTGATGGCCAAGGTCAACCAGGTGCTGGGTTTCCGCGGCCTGGAGCGGGTGATCATTACTGAAGCCCAGGCCGGCGACATCGTGCTGGTCAACGGCATCGATGAAGTCGGCATCGGCATCACGCTGACCGACCCCGAGCACCTGGACGCACTGCCGATGCTGAAAGTCGATGAACCGACGCTGACCATGAATTTCCAGGTCAACACCTCCCCGCTCGCCGGACGTGAAGGCAAATTTGTCACCAGCCGCCAACTGCGCGAACGCCTGCAGCGCGAAATCATGAGCAACGTCGCGCTCAAAGTCGTCGAAACCGCCGATGCCGACGTGTTCGAAGTCTCGGGCCGCGGCGAATTGCACCTGACCATCCTGCTCGAGAACATGCGCCGGGAGGGTTATGAACTCGCAGTGTCGCGCCCCCGCGTGGTGATCCGGGAAGTGAATGGTGAAAAGCAGGAGCCCTACGAAATGCTCACCGTCGACGTCGACGAAACCAACCAGGGCGCCGTGATGGAAGCCCTGGGTGCGCGCCGCGGTGACCTGCAGGACATGCAGTCCGACGGCAAGGGCCGGGTGCGCCTTGACTACCGCATTCCGGCACGCGGCCTGATCGGATTCCAGTCCGACTTCATGACCATGACGCGCGGCACCGGCATCATGAGCCACGTGTTCGACGACTACGGTCCGATGAAACCCGACATGGAAGAACGCCGCAACGGCGTGCTGATCTCCGCCGAGGACGGCACCGCAGTGGCCTACGCATTGTGGAAACTGCAGGAGCGCGGCCGCATGTTCGTCAGCCCCGGCGACCCGCTCTATACCGGCATCGTCATCGGCATCCACAGCCGCGACAACGACCTCGTTGTCAATCCGATCAAGGGCAAACAGCTGACCAACGTGCGCGCCTCCGGCACCGATGAAGCCGTGCGCCTGGTGCCCCCGGTGCAGGTCACGCTGGAGTCGGCCATTGAATTCATCGCCGATGATGAACTGGTCGAAATCACGCCGAAGTCGATCCGCATCCGCAAGCGCTACCTGAACGAACACGACCGCAAGCGCGCGAACAAGGCCGAACAGGCCACCGCAGCCTGAGGCCATGGGCAGTCCGGCGCCGGCAGACGACACGCCGTACGGCCTGCTCGGCGGCGACGCCGGCCTGCGGCGCCTCGTCGACCGGTTTTACGACCTGATGGACGAGGTGCCGGAATACCACGGCATCCGCAAGCTGCACCCGCAGGATCTCGCCGGCTCCCGCGAAAAACTGTACCTGTTCCTGTCGGGCTGGCTCGGCGGCCCACCGCTGTATGTCGAAAAATACGGCCACCCGATGCTGCGCGCGCGGCATCTGCCTTATTCCATTGGCGTCTCTGAACGCGATGCCTGGCTTGCCTGCATGCTGCAGGCGATGGAAGATACGGGCGTGGCCGAACCGTTGCGTGACGCACTGCTCAAGGCCTTTTTCGGCACCGCCGACTGGATGCGCAACCGCGAAGGCTGACCGGGCGGACAGCCGGATCCGGCACCCGGATCCCTGTACAACCGCGACATCCTGTTCGCCCCTCCCGCTTCGACTGCCCCCTGCCCGCCCCAACCGGGGCTTACAACGCGGGAAGGGAAACACCCGCCGTTTCAGGATATACAAGCGCGGGCAAGTTCCATAAAATGGGCCACCACATACCAAAATCAATCGGAGGAGATCATGTTGGAGAAAAACCGGAAGTTGCTGGAAATGGGGGCATTGGGGGCATTGGCACTGACCGCTGCAATGTTTACCAGCGTCGCCTCGGCACAGAACTGGCCGAACCGTGCGGTACGCATTATCAATCCTTTCCCGGCGGGTGGCGGGACGGACGCCTTCGCGCGACCGCTGGCGGCGGTCATGCCCGCCGACTTGGGCCAGCAGATCCTGATTGAAAACCTCGGCGGCGCCGGCGGCACGCTCGGTGCGGGCACGGCATCGCGCGCCCCTGCTGACGGCTACACCTGGTTCATGGGCGCGGTGCACCACACCATCGCCGAGACGCTGTACAAAAAACTGAGCTACAACCTCGAACGCGACTTTGTTCCGGTCACGCTCGCCGCCTCGGTACCCAGCGTCGTGGTCGTGCATCCCTCGGTTCCGGCCAAAACCATCAAGGAACTGATCGCGCTCGACAAACGCGCGCCGGGCCAGATCAACTACGGTTCGGCCGGTTACGGCACCACCCATCACATGAACGGTGAACTGTTCAACCTGTCCACCGGAACCAAGCTGGTGCACGTCCCGTACAAGGGCGCCGGACCGCTGACACCGGCGCTGCTGTCAGGCGAAGTGGCAATGGCCTTTGACGGCATGGGCACGGCGGCACCGAACGTCCAGAGCGGCAGGCTGCGTGCGCTGGCAGTCACCACCGCCAAACGCTCGGAACTGCTGCCCGAAATACCGACGCTGCAGGAGTCCGGCGTCAACATCAACGTAACCACTTGGTACGCACTTTGGGGCATCAAGGGCACACCGCAGCCGATCGTTGATCGCATGTACCAGGCGACGGCAAAAGCGCTGAACGTACCCCAGATCAAGAAAGTTTGGGAATCGCTGGGCGCAACCGCCGGCGGCCAGTCGCCGGCCGAGTTCGGCAAGTTCGTCCGCGGAGAAATCGAGACCTGGGGCAAGGTCGTGAAAGCGTCAGGTGCCAAGGTCGAAAACTGATGTAGCCACTCAACCGGAGGCGGGCGGCATGTTCGTCCGCCTCTGGCATGGTCTTGCGGAGCGCGGTCGCACGCTGCGCGAACGCCGCCTGCAGCAATGGCTCACCCAGGCCGCAGAAACCCTCCGCTCGGAACTCGGCGAAGCCTCCGGCGCCGCCCTGGCGCGACGCATCCTTGAGCGTTATACCGCGCTGCCCCCGCAGGGCAAACTCGATTTCCTGCGTACGCTGGCGACGCGTTTTTCCACGGATACCACCCGGCTCGAGGCCGCGATCCGCAATTACACCCTGCATCCCGGCCCTGCCGCGGCACAGCAGCTGCACACCGCGGCGGAATCACGCCGGCAGGAAGTACTGCGCCGGCTCAATTTTGCGCCCAGCGGCACCGCCGGCCTGCTGCGCATGCGCGAAGACGTGCTCGACCTGCTGCCGCAGAATCCCGGCCTCGGCGAAGTCGATGCCGATTTCGAACACCTGTTCCACTCGTGGTTCAACCGCGGTTTCCTGCAAGTGCGGCCAATCGACTGGCACACGCCGGCGGTGGTACTCGAAAAAATCATCCGTTATGAAGCCGTTCATGAAATTTCCGGTTGGAGCGACTTGAGGCGGCGCCTTGATCCGCCGGACCGCAAGTGTTTCGCGTTTTTCCACCCGACGCTGGCCGACGATCCGCTGATATTTGTCGAGGTCGCACTGACCCAGGACATCCCGGACGCGATCGCGCCGCTGCTCGCCGACGGCCGCCCGCCGCTGGACATCCGGTCGGCGCGCACCGCCGTGTTTTATTCCATCTCCAACTGCCAGAAAGCGCTGAAAGGCGTGTCCTTCGGTAATTTCCTGATCAAACAGGTCGCCGCCGAACTGAAGCGCAATTTCCCCCAACTGCGGAATTTCGTCACGCTGTCGCCGGTGCCGGGCTTCGTGGGCTGGCTGAAAAACACGCATCCGTCAGCGCCCGAACTGCAGCAGCTGCTGCAGGCGGGATGGCAGGCCGATCCGGCAGCCGCAGCACAGCTGCGACCACGGCTGCAAAACCTGCTGGCGACCTACCTGTTCGAAGCCAAAAACGCCGCCGGCCGACCCGCGGATCCGGTCGCCCGTTTCCACCTCGGCAACGGCGCCTGCATTGAACACGTGCGCTGGCTGGGGGACGTTTCGGAGAAGGGATTGCGCAACGGCGCCGGCTTCATGGTCAACTATCTCTACGACCTCGACAACATCGAGGCCAACCATGAAGCACACATCAACCACGGCACCATTTTTGCGTCACGCCAGGTACGCGCACTGCGTGCGGAAAAATTCCGCGGCTGATCAGCCGCGGTTTTTCCCGGTCTTTATCAACGCTTCTTGCGCTATCTTTTATCCCCGAGCAGCGTATGGCGGCACTTGCGCGAACCGCAATGGCAGGGATGGTCGCGCTTCTGTTTCGCGGTGTGCCGCTCTTCCAGCACCAGATTGTAGTCGTACGACAATTCCTTGCCCGCCCCGATCGCACGGATGGCATCAATGAACACGCGGCCGTCTTCCTCGTTGGCCTCGCAGTTCGGCGCACAGGAATGATTGATCCAGCGCGCTGGTCCGCCGCGTTTGGTCGCGTCGATCACCACCTTGTCGTTGGCCGCGAACAGCATGGTGTGCGACGAACCGTCATGCAGATCGCCATAAAGCCGGTCCGCCTTCGCGTGCGACATACGCTCGCCGGTGTATTCGAGGATGCGCGCGCCCTTGGCAATCGCGGTCACGGCAAACACGCCGCGACCATGGATCGGCGAATTGCGCACGGCCACTTTGGGCGCAAGCTTTTTGACGACCGCTTTTTTGGTGGCGGCTTTTTTATTCAACCTATTGTTTTTTAATGGTTTTTTTACAGATTTACGGGTGCTGCTGCGGGTCTTCTTTTTTTGAGTCATCGCTTGCGGGGGGCCTGTGTGGTGATTTCGGGTTGCAAAAAGGTAAAGTCGCAGCCCTCATCGGCCTGCGTGATCTGGTCCATGAACAACTTGCGGTAACCGCGGCTGTCATCCTTGCGCGCAGCCGGCGCCTTCCAGCGTTTGCGTCGCGCGGCGAGTTCGGCATCACTGACCAGCAGTTCCAGTTTGCGCGCCGGCACATCGAGCCGGATGCGGTCGCCATTCTGCACCAGGCCCAGCGTGCCGCCCATTGCCGACTCCGGCGTCACATGCAGCACGATGGCGCCAAACGCAGTGCCACTCATGCGCGCATCCGAAATCCGCACCATGTCCTTGACGCCTTTGGCCGCGAGTTTTTTCGGAATCGGCAGGTAACCCGCCTCCGGCATGCCCGGCGCGCCCTTCGGTCCGGCATTTTTCAGTACTAATATGTCATTCGCGTTAACGTCGAGTTTAGGATCATCGACACGGTTAGCCATGTCTTCCAGCGATTCGAACACCACCGCACGGCCTTCATGGCGCACGAGTTTCGGATCCATTGCCGCCTGCTTGATGATCGCACCACCCGGTGCGAGGTTGCCGCGCAGCACCGCGATGCTGCCGCCGGCAAACACCGGATTCTTGAATGGCCGCACCACTTTCTGGTCCCAGGCCGGCAGCGCAGCAGCCAGGTCTTCGCCCAGTGTCTTGCCGGTGACCGTGAGTGCTTTCAGATTGAGCTGGTGTTTGATCTCCCGCAGGATCACCGCGAGGCCGCCGGCCTTGTAGAGATCCTCCATGTAACCCTGTCCGGTCGGCTTCAGATCCACCAGCACCGGCGTGTCGCGGCCCATTTTGTCAAAGGCGTCGAGATCGAGCTTGATGCCCAGCCGTCCCGCCATTGCTGCGAGATGCACGATGGCATTGGTCGAACCGCCGACGGCAAACAGCACCCGCAGCGCGTTCTCGAAGGCCTCAACGGTCATGATCTTGTCCGGCGTCAGGCGTTCCTTCGCCAGCGCCACCGCACGCGCGCCGCTGGCCTCGGCCTGGCGCAGGCGGTCGGCCATCACTGCCGGCACGCATGAACCACCAGGGAGCATCATGCCCATCGCCTCGGTACACAGCGCCATCGTGCTCGCTGTGCCCATCACCATGCAGGTGCCGGCCGACGGCGCCAGCTTGTTGTTGATCTCACCGATCTCCTGCTCGGAAATCTCGGTCGCGCGGTACTTGCCCCAGAAACGCCGGCAATCGGTACAGGCGCCCAGGCGTTCGCCCT
>CAMBCD010000037.1 GCA_945863085.1 Bordetella parapertussis | reverse complement strand
ACGCCGGTGGATTCCGGATACGGCGCGCCGTTGTACAGCCACAGGCCGGGGAAGTTGAATGGCGGCCGGAAGCCGCATTCAAATCCCATCACTTCCGTGTAAAAGCGGCGCGACGCCTCAATGTCCAGCGTGCGGATCGAATAATGATCCAGTCTGCCGACGGGCATGCGCCGTTCCCCGGGATTAAATCAGTGGCGTTATTGCAGCGGCGAAAACGCCGAAGGCATCACGATCTTGTTTTCCTGCGCGGTCAGTACCGCATCGGGCATGCCTTCCTTCTTGGCAACCGCGGATGGCGGCCAGACGCCGGCGGCGACGGCTTTTTCGCGGGACTCGTTGCGTGCGTCCAGCGACGGGTACGACCAGATGTGGGTGAAGCGGTTCAGGCCGCCCAGTTCCGAGTACCAGACCCCTACCAGCGGGCTGAATTTGATGCGCGCCGGCATCGCTTTTTCCCAGACTTTCATAATTTTGCCCAGTTCGCCCGGTGCGTAGGTATAGGTGCGCATTTCAAAATACGGCCCCATCTTGCCGGGTTTGATTTCGGGTGAAAAAGAAAACGGGATAAAAATCTCGCTGCGCATGTTCAGGATGAATTCACCGATTTTTGGCGGCCAGTTGCCGCCGGCGACAGCTTCGGCGCGGATGCGGTCGCGTTCCGCGATGTCCTTGTACGGCCAGACGTGGATGATCTGGTTCAGCGGACCGATTTCGGTGTGCCAGAACGCCGCCAGCGGCGACAGCTTTTTGCGGAATTCGTAGGCTTCACCGAAACGTTTTTCGACTTCGGCCTGTGATTTGGGTTTGATGTCGTACGTGCGCACTTCGTAAATCATGGTTTCCTCCGGATGATCAGCGCTTTTTGTGGAGCGGCGAGTTTACCAGAGGCTGCGCGGTGCGCCCGCGCAGGGGGGGCGGATCAGAGGCCTTCGTCGGCCTGCTGTCCCGTGTGGTAAGTGGCATAGACCAGCACCGGGATGGCCAGCGCGTCCAGATGTTGTTTGATCAGCGGCGCCACGTCATTCCATGCCAATCTGCCGACACCGGTGGCCAGCCGTGGCAGGGCGATGCTGGTGAATTTTTCCGCGACGGCGAGTTTGTGCAGTTCGCGCAGCGCGTGTCCGGTATGTTGCACTGTGGCGGGGCCGGAGCTGCCGCCGTGGTGACCCTCCGCGCCGTCCTGGGTGAACAGGCTGACGACGCGGGTGCCGTCAGCGCCCATCCATGCCCACAAGGTGCCGGGTTTGGGATGCTGTGTCTGGCAGTAGTGGCGGAAATCCTTGTACATCGCCGGCCAGCGCTCACGCAGTTGCAGTGCGAGCCCGCTGTGGAATGGGTCATTGGGGGATACTCCGTGGGCAATGACCTGCGCTTTGCTGAGCAATATGTCGCCGCTGACTTCCCTGATCATGTGATTCTCCGCGTAGTTGGTGTCTGGATACACGCTAACACCGGGAATCAGGCTCAGACTTGACGCAGCGCAAATGTCGGTCAGGAACCGGTGCCAGGCACGCGTTACAGGTCTTTCGCGGTTTCTGCGAGCAATTGCCGGAACCAGCGCTGCGCGGGTTGTTTGTGGGTGCGCTCATGCCAGTACATCGCAATGCGGACGTCAGGCACATCCAGCGGCAGTGGCAGTATCTGCAAGGGATGGTGGCTTGCCATGACGCGCGCCAGGCGTTCCGGCATGGTGGAAATCAGATTTGTCCCTGCAACCGCATTGGCCAGCGCGAACACATTCTGAACCTGCAGCGCAACACGCAAGCGACCGCCGAGAGCCGCCACTGCGGCATCCACCGCCCCTGTGGACACGCGGGTGCGCGGCCCTTCGACGCGGACATGAGCGGCCTCCAGGTACTGTTCGGCGCTGATGCGGCTTTTGAGGCGCGGGTGGTTGCGGCGGGCAATACACACCAGCGGGTCGCGGAACAGCAGCTTGACCCGCAGCAGCGGCGGAGGATCCGGCAGCCAGCCGAGGCGGATGTCGATTTCGCCGCTTTCGAACCAGTCTGGCGCGTGTTCCGGATCCGAAGTGCGGAATGCGATGTCGACGCCGGGTGAGTGGGCCTCGAGATGTGCGACCAGCGGCGGTGCAAGCAGGTACTCGACGAACTCGGGGGTCATCACCACAAACCGGCTGCGCGTCGTCGCCGGTACAAATTCGGTGGGCCGGCTCAGCAGCCGTTCGGCACCGGCGAGCAAGGCGCGCACTTCAGTTTCGAGTTCCAGTGCGCGCGCGGTCGGCGTCATGTGGCCATGGCCTTTGAGCAGCAGCGGATCATCAAACAGGCGTCGCAGGCGGCCCAGTGCGTGGCTCATTGCCGGTTGTGACAGATCAAGCTGCGCAGCGGCCCGGGACACGCTGCGCTCGGTCAGCAGGGTTGCGAAGCACTGCAGCAAACGGAAGTCGAGCTCCTGGATATTCATGCCGTCGATAACAGTCATCAGATTTTTAATATAGACCGATTATAGCGGCGGACACAAAATCCTGTTCAAATGGCCTGAAGACCGGTCCCGACCCGGCGATGACCATAAAAAGCCGGGCTTATCCCTGAAGGAGGAAAACATGCAAAATTTTCATTGCCGTACAGTAATGGTGTTGCTGGTGTGCGTGATGGCCCTGCCGTCGATGGCGGTTCGCGCGCAGGCCTGGCCGTCCAAACCGGTTCGCATCGTGGTGCCGTTCGCGCCCGGAGGCAACACCGACATCATTGCGCGGTTCATCGCGCCAAAAATGTCGCAGGATTTCGGCCAGCAGGTCCTGATCGACAACCGCGGTGGCGCAGGCAGCACGCTGGGCACCAACCTTGCCGCCAAGGCCCCGCCCGACGGATACACCGTTGTGATGGTATCGACCGCCCATGTGATCAACCCGGCGGTGCGCAAATCGCTGCCCTATGATTCGATCACGGATTTTATGCCGGTGACATTGATTGCTGATGTTCCCAATGCGCTGGTGGTCCATCCCTCGCTGCCGGTGCACAACATCCGGCAACTGGTCGCGCTGGCCAGATCCCGTCCAGGCGAGCTTGCTTATGCCACTCCGGGCCGCGGCACCTCCACGCACCTCGCCATTGAGATGCTGGCGTCGGCAGCAAATCTGAAAATGCTGCATGTGCCCTACAAGGGGGTCGGCCCGGCGACAGTGGATGTGGTGGCTGGCCAGGCGCACATGATTTTTGCCGCCATGCCCGCTTTTATCGAGTATGTCCGCGGCGGCAGGCTGCGCATGATTGCGCAGGCCACCGCAACCCGTTCGCCGGTTGCCCCCGAGGTGCCGACCATGATCGAGCAGGGCTACAAGGATTTTCTGGTGTCCAGCGGATTCGGCATGCTTGCACCGGCAAAGACGCCCAAGCCGGTCATCGACCGGCTGAATGCGGCCGTGGTCAAGGCCTTGCAGGATCCTGCAGTGCGTTCCGGACTGTCCAGCCAGGGTGCGATACCGGTGGGCAATTCACCGGAAGAATATGACCGCTACAACCGTACCGAGATCGAGAAGTGGAAAAAAGTGGCGCAGGCTGCCGGAGTGACTCCTGAATAAGTTACCCAAATAAGTTACGCAAATGAGTCACGCAAACAAGTCACTCATACAAGTTACGACACTAATTTACGTCGCCAGATCACCGGCGCATTGATGGTGGTTTGAATTTATTGATCAATGGTTTACGGAAAGGGAGTTTTGTATTCATGAAGCGTCCGAAAAAAGTCTCGCAACCCCGCAGAATGAAACTCATCATCGAGAAGGATGTGCAGATTCCGCTGCGCGACGGCTCCATCATTTACGCCGACGTGTTCCGCCCGAATTTCCGCGAGAGCGTGCCGGTGATCCTCAATGCCGGGCCGTACCAGAAGGACAAGTTATGGATTCCACCGGCGGACCTCGAGGAAAAGGCGAATCCCCACATGAACTGGGAGACCGCCAATCCCGAGTGGTGGTGCCCGCGCGGTTATGCCTGCGTACGGGTCGACATGCGCGGTTCGGGAAAGTCGCCGGGCAAGTCGGACCCGAGCTCCTTCCAGGAAGGGCTGGATACCTATGATGCGATCGAATGGCTCGCCAAACGCGACTGGTGTAACGGCAAGATCGGCATGCTCGGAATTTCCTATCATGCTTCGTCACAATGGCGGGCCGCCAATCAGCAGCCGCCTTCGCTGAAGGCCATCATGCCCTGGGAGGGCCGCGCCGACCAGTACCGCGACCAGGCCTATCACGGCGGCATTTTTGCGCTGGGTTTCATCGGCAACTGGTGGCTGACGCATACCGCACATCAATTACTCGGCAAACCGCGCAGCTACAACCCCGATGCCTTCCACAACGACATGATGTGGCAGTTCATGCGCAACGATCTGGATTCCGAATACTGGCGTCTGAGCAGCGCACGCTGGGACCAGATCAAGGTGCCGGTGTACAGCGTCGGCAACTGGGGCGGTTTTTCGATGCACCTGCGCGGCAACACCGAAGGTTTCATGAACGCCGCGTCGAAACATAAAAAACTGCGTATCCACACCGGCAGCCATTTCCATCCCTTCCATGCCGAGGAAGGGCGCATGGATCAGCTGCGCTGGTTCGATTACTGGCTGAAGGATATCGACACCGGCATCATGGATGAGCCTCCGGTCAAACTCGAGATCCGCACCGGCGGCAGCAAAAAACCATATGCCTTCCGCAGCGAGAACGAATGGCCGCTGAAGCGTACAAAATGGACCAAGTTGTATCTGAAGCCCGAGCGCAAAACGCCGGGTGGACCCGATGAAGTGGAGGGCATGCTCGCGAAGTCGGCGCCCAAGCTTGCGTCAAAACTGTCGTACACGCCGAGTGGTGTGACCAGCGCGGGTGTCGCCGGCGGCTCATCGCTGTCGACCACCCACGGCAATGTCGGGCGCACCGGAGTGTCCTTCGTGACGCCGCCGATGGCGGAAGACACCGAGGTCACCGGTCCGCTGGTTCTGAACCTGTGGGTGTCGAGCACCTCGGAGGACATGGATATTTTTGTCACCATCCGCAACATCGATGCCCACGGCCATGACGTCTGCGAGGTCGGCCAGCACAGCCAGCCGATTCCCTGCGTCACCAAGGGCTGGCTGCGCGCATCACACCGCAAGCTGGATCCGAAAAAATCACTGCCTTATCGTCCGTATCACGCCCATGACGAGCGCCTGTGGCTGAAGCGCAATGAGGTTGTCGAATGCCGCGTCGAAGTGTGGCCGACCAGCATGGTGTTCAAAAAGGGCCATCAGCTCCGGGTCGACATTCAGCCGCGCGACGGCCAGGGCAGCGCGCCGTACACCCACTATCACGGGGATTACAACGCCGGTGCGGTGAATACGGTGTATGCCGGAGGGAAAACGGCGTCGTATTTGATGTTGCCGATTATCCCGGCAAAACGGGGACGTTGAAGCGCGCGGTACCAAAAAATAACCCGTCACCCCGGCGGAAGCCGGGGTCCAGGGAAGTGCGGGGCTAAAAATTATCTATTTACTGGATGCCGGCTTCCGCCGGCATGACGGAATTGAGGAGATCGGGTTGGTAAAAATGCGCCGTTCGCGGCGCATTTTTTATCGTCAGTCCAGCGTAGCGCGCACCCAGCCCAGCACGGCAGTCAGCCGCGGCGGGAGTACATCCTCGGCTTCGTCGAAAGTCACCCAGCGCCATTCATCGTAAGCGGGCCGGCCGAGTTCATGCACGATCGGCAGCTTCACTTCGTCGGTGGTGGTGATGGCGAGGTAGTAACGTGCGATTTCGCCGGTGCCGTAGGCGATGGTTTCCTTGTGCGACTCGGCCGAATCGAAGGCGAGGTCGGAAATCCCCGTGCCCTCGGTGGCTTCGCGCCGCGCTGCCTCGTGCGGATCCTCGCCTTCTTCCATCAGGCCTTTGGGGAAATCCCAGTTTTTCGCG
The DNA here is from genome assembly GCA_945863085.1 of Bordetella parapertussis. The sequence continues at coordinate 7,529 of CAMBCD010000037.1, read as the reverse complement.
GCGCGCAGCACCAGCAGCCGCCAGTCGCCACTGCGCTTTCGTGCGATGACGACGCCGGCAGAACGGACGACGACCTTGGCTGCGGTCACGGGATCTGGATCTTGCCGCCGGGGTTGCCCATGCCGGGCACGACGATGGAAGAGGCCTGCTGGCGGCGCAGTTCCTGCAGTTCGCGCACGGTGCGTTCGACGGCTTCCTTGGCGGCGTCGCCGAATTTTTCCACGGCTTCGCCGAGGGTCGGTGCTTCGATTTCAAAATTGATCGGCAGCGGTCCGGCATTGGTCATGATCTGCGCTTCGCCGACGTACAAAGTCGGGCGCGTGGCGTCATCCGTGCCGTCGCTTTTGAGCGGTGTCATGCGGCGGATGGTGCCGACCTTGCGGTCAGTGACGATGTCCTCGCGGTACAGCGCGGTGGCGTCCATTTTGGTATCGGGTGCGCCTTGATCGGGTCGTTGTGCCATGCCTATGCTTCCGTAAAGGGTGGGTGTGGGCGCTAGGGTATCAAAAACGCCCGGGGCCGGTCATCTGCGATGCGATAATAGGTCATGCTTGGAATCACCCTGACCACCCGCATTACACTGGCCACCATTAACGCCCGGTATGTACATGCCGCGCTGGGCCTGCGCTGCCTGCGCGCCAACATGGGCGCCTTGCGCGACGAAACCCGCATCCGCGAATTCGTGCTCGGCGACCGTCCGGCGGACATTGCCGAACGCCTGCTGGCGGATGCGCCGCGGCTGATCGGTTTCGGTGTCTATATCTGGAACGTCGAGGAAACCGCGCGCGTGATCGCCATCCTCAAACGTGTGGCGCCGGAGATTGTCATCGTTGTCGGCGGTCCTGAAGTCAGTTACGAAACCGATGAACAGCGCGTCTGCACGCTGGCTGATTACGTGGTTACCGGCTGGGGCGATGTGACCTTTCCGCAACTCTGCGCCGACATCATGGCCGGCAAGGCGCCGGCACAGAAAATCCATGCCGGCAAACAGCCGCCGCTGGCCGAGATCGCGCTGCCGTACGGCGAATACACGGATGAAGACATCGCGCGGCGTTTTATTTACGTTGAAGCCTCGCGCGGCTGTCCGTTCAAATGCGAGTTCTGCCTGTCTGCGCTGGACAAAACCGCCTGGCCCTTCGAGGTCGAACGTTTTCTCGGTGAATTAAAAATCCTTTATGACCGCGGCGCACGGCATTTCCGTTTTGTCGACCGCACGTTCAACTTGAAGGTGGCGGCCAGCCTGGCGATACTCGAATTTTTCCTGGCGCGGCTGTCGGATGACCTGTTCATCCATTTTGAGCTGATTCCCGACCACCTGCCGGAAAAACTCAAAGCCGCGATCCTGCGTTTCCCGCAGGGCAGGCTGCATTTTGAAGTCGGCATCCAGACCTGGGACGAGGCGGTGCAGGCGCGCATTTCGCGCAAGCAGGACAATGCCGCCGCCGAGACCAACCTGCGCTGGCTGCGTGATGAGTCACCGGCGCTGATCCATGTCGACCTGATCGCCGGCCTGCCCGGCGAGGACCTCGCCAGCTTCGGCCGCGGCTTTGACCGGCTGCATGCTCTGCGGCCGCATGAAATCCAGGTCGGCATCCTGAAACGCCTGCGCGGCGCGCCGATTGCCCGTCATACCGAAGCCCATGCGATGCGTTACAGCCCGGATGCGCCCTATGTGGTGCTGGCCACAGACGCTCTCGACTTCAATGAGGTACAACGCATCGTGCGTTTTGCGCGGTACTGGGATCTGGTCGGCAATTCCGGGCGTTTCCATCGCACACTGCCGCTGCTGCTCGCCGACCAGCCCTTTGCCCGTTTCATGCAGTTCACCGACTGGTTGTACGCCCGTACCGGCAAGACCCACGAATTCGCGCTGGAGAAATTGTGCGGGTACCTGCATGATTTCCTGACGACGGCCGGCGCTGATGCGTCGACGGTGGCTGCGGCGGTGGCGGGCGACTACGAGGCCGGCGGCGCCAAGGGCAAACTGCCGTTCATGGCCAGCGGTACGCGGCCGGATGTGAAAGCGGGTGCGCGCGGCAAACTGCGACAGGCGCGGCATGTGCATGCCTGAGCAGACGAAAGGATTACACGATGCGACGATTTGATCCCCATGAACACGCCCGTAATGTATTGGGCGAAAAACTGCAGTCCTGCAGCGAGCGACCGAAAACCGGTTTTTTCCGCGACGGCTGCTGCAACACCAGTCCCGAGGATCTCGGTGTGCATACCGTGTGTGCGGTGATGACCGCGGAATTCCTCGAATACAGCAAGGCGCAGGGCAATGACCTGACCACGCCCTATCCGCAGGCCGGATTTCCCGGGTTGAAACCGGGCGACCGCTGGTGCCTGTGCGCGCCGCGCTGGCGCGAAGCGCTGGACGCCGGCCGCGCGCCGCAGGTGGTACTGGCGGCGACGCATGAAGGTTCGCTGGAGTTTGCATCGCTGGCGGATTTCAAGAAACATGCAATCGACCTCTCGTGACCCACACAAGGAGAAAACCATGACCGACATCGACGGCAAAACCCTGAGCCCGATTCCCTCCAGCGACCTGGTTACGCTGACCCATATCATTTACGGCCTGCATGCCTTCAGCGTGTTGACCGGGCTGACCAGCGCCGCATTCGTGGTGACTGCCTTCCTCAGCGGCTGGCCGTCGATCATCGCGGTGATCATCAATTACGTGAAGCGTGATGCGGTGCGCGGCACCTTCCTCGACAGCCATTTTTCCTGGCAGATCCGCACTTTCTGGTGGTCGCTGCTGTGGGTGATCGTCGCCGGTGTGATGATTGCCACGCTGATCGGCGTGGTGGTCGGCATCCCCTTGCTGCTACTGGTCGGGTTGTGGGTGGTCTATCGCATCATCCGCGGCTGGATTGCGCTGGCCAACCGCAAGGCGATGCCGCTGCCCGGCTGATTGCCGTGGCCATCCGCGTCGACAAGTGGCTGTGGGCCGCGCGTTTTTTCAGGACACGCACGGCGGCGCAGCAGGCGGTCGAGGGTGGCAAGGTCAAACTGGGCGGCGAACGCATCAAGCCGTCAAGGGAAGTGCGTGCCGGTGACGAACTGGTGATCCACATCGGCGCTTATGAGTGGATTGTCCGCGTCGCACTGCTGTCGGACAAACGCGGCTCGGCGACGGTGGCGCGCACCCTGTACACTGAAGACGAAGCCGGTCGTGCGAAGCGGGAAGAGCAGGCCGCGCTGCGCAAATTTGCCGCCGAACCGGCGCAGGAGCGCCACGGCCGGCCGACCAAACGCGAACGGCGTCAGCTGGAACGCTGGCGTGACGAGTAGATCCAGCGTTATTACCGGAGAACAAGCATGAGCGAAAACGACAAAGCCAGGCAGATCGATCTTGAAAAGGCCGCGCAACTGATCGATGCGCTGGAACGTGATCTGGCAAAAGTGCGCGGCGGCTCTGCTGATGTGCAGCGTTTGCGCGATGAAGTCGAAACCCTGCGCAACGTGCTCAACTCCCCCGTGCAGCGCGATCACTGGGTCAGCGACAGCCTGCACGAAATCCGCGGCCTGCTGGATGAAACCGTGGATGAAGCGGTCTACGAGGGCATGACCGTCAGCCGTTATGCGGCGGAAGCGGCGCGAATACTTGGGTTGTAAAGCGTCGGACTGTAATGAGTCGGGCTGTAAATTGTATTAAAAAATAAATAAAATCAAATACTTACAATTTACCGCTGATTACCCGCGCTGCGGGCCGGGGCGGCGATCCTCCACCACGTATTGCCCGAGATCAAACACCCGCGATTGCGCGTCGGTGACATCGACCACCGCGCGGAACGAGGTTTCCCAGCGCTGCGGCGTAACTTCGAATTTCGCGTAACCGCGGCGTGCGCCGTTGGCGAATTTCACGTGCGGATTTTTGGCGAGCAGGGTCTCGGTCCGCGCACGGCTCGGCCCAAATGATGAGATTGAGGTGCCGACAAATTCGCTGGCGATGACCGGTGAACGTTCATTGTCAAAATCCAGTTTCAACTCGCCCGCCATCGCGAAATGCACATCGCCGCCGATCACCACCGGGTTGCGGATTTTGCGCTGTGCGATGAAACGCAGCAGTTTTTCGCGCGCCGCCGGATAACCATCCCAGCCATCGGTGTAGACCACGCGTTCATCGGCCGCGCCTCGATCGGCCTGGCCCATCAGCGTGGTCTGCGCAATGATGTTCCAGCGGGCGGGGGATTGCGCCAGCGCGGTTTCCAGCCATTGTTCCTGTGTTGCGCCCAGCAGTGAGCGGCCTGGCTGGGTGCGTTCCGGGCATTCGAGCACATTGACCTGGTTGCCGCCGGCCTTGCGGTTGGGCCGCGGGCAGACGTGGTAATCGCGGTACTGGCGCATGTCAAGCAGCTGAATGCGCGCGAGGCTGCCCATCGCATGGGTGCCGTAGATTTTCATGTCCGGCCCGCCGGTCCAGGTGCCCGGCGGCAGCGGCAGGTGTTCGTACCAGGCCTGGTAGGCTGCGGCGCGGCGTTGCAGGAATGCTTCCACCGGATCCAGGTCCTGCGAACGGTCGCGGGCGTAATCGTTGTCGACCTCGTGGTCGTCCCAGGTCAGCAGCCAGGGGCAGGCGGCATGTGCGGCCTGCAGATTCGGGTCGAGTTTGTACTGCGCATAACGGTTGCGGTAATCGGCCAGCGTGTAGGGCTCGGGACTGTGATGCTCGCGCACAACCCGGTCGCGCCTGCCCCAGGAACTCTCGTAGATGTAATCACCGACATGGATCACAAAATCAAGTTGCTGCTGCGCCATGTCGCGATAGGCCGCGTACTGGCCGTGTTCATAGTGCTGGCAGGACGCGATCGCGAAGGCGAGTTTGCCGCGTGCATCGTCGGCGGCCGGCGCTGTACGCGTGCGGCCGGTGGTGCTGACCGCATCGCCGGCCATGAAGCGGTACCAGTACCAGCGCGAGGCTTCCAGTCCTCGCGCCTGCACGTGCACTGCATGTGCGGACTGCGGCGTGGCAATGACTTCGCCGCGATCAACGATTTTGCTGAAGCGCGCATCGGCGGCGATTTCCCAGCGCACCGGCACGTTTGCTTGCGGCATGCCGCCGCCGTTCAGCGGATCGGGCGCGAGGCGTGTCCACAGCACCACCGAGGCGGGTTGCGGATAACCGGAAGCGACGCCCAGCGAAAAAGGATTCTGTGTAAAACGCGGCTGGGCGATAACCCGCGCTGTCGGCAGGGCCAGTGCGGCGGAGAGGGCGGCGCTGCGGAGCAGGAAGCTGCGGCGGGTGTTGTGCATGTGTGTGGAGCTTAACGCGGCAGCGTGACCGGGGGACTACAGCGGGTGTTGCGATGGGGAAAGGGATGTTTTATCGCACTCTCTTGGGAATTCAAGTAAATATTTGATTTTATTTATTATTTTATGGTTAGGTCCAGGCGAGTGGCTGCTTGCGAGGAACTGGTTATGATGCGCACTGACCGGGTGCAAAACGGCAACAAAAAAAGTCACCTAAATTTGGCAACTAAAAATGTCAACTACTACTAGTTAGGTCTCAGCCGGACCTGGGGGAGCTGTAAACATGAACAAGACACGCGTCCGTTCCACGGTCTTTGCACTCCTTGTCGCTGCATCTGCTTGTAGCCTGGCGCAACAATCCGGATCGACTAGCCCGAGTGTAGTTGTCTCGCCAATTGGGGAGTGGTCAGGAGATTGGCGAACCTGGGACGGTCAGTATTCCGGATCGATGATCTTCGAGATTGACGTCAAAGGAGATCAGGTTACTGGCCGGGCCAAAGCTGGAAACGTTGGTCGCTGTTCTGATCAATGGCAAGAACTCACCGGTGCTCTGAAGGAAGGAAAAGTTCAAGCGTCTTACAATCTTGGCGGACCTTGCGGCAAGGTCGACCTCGTTTTGACCGTTGAATCGGACACATCTGCTATGACGGGCACATGGAGGAGTGAGTATCCAAACCACGGCACGTACACGTTACGAAAGGTGGCGGCTGCGCGTCATTAACTTGGATATTCGACATGAGACCTAACCACCGCATCGACACCGTCCGCTATGCGGCGGGTTATGCGGGACGTTAACGTATTCTTCCCGGCATATAGAGTAACTGCCAGTGTCTGTTTCCTCAGCCCTGATCACCGCCAGTGCCACCATCATCCTGCTCCTCGGTCTGGTGCATCTGCTCTACACCTTCCGCGGTCGCAAACTGCATCCCCGCGACGCAGCGTTAGAGACGCAGATGCGCGAGAGCCATCCGGTGCTCACCCGAAAAACAACGATGTGGAAAGCCTGGGTCGGCTTCAACGCCAGCCACAGCTTCGGCGCAATCCTGTTCGGCCTGGTTTATGGTTATCTGGCGCTGTTGCACAGCGCCTTCCTGTTTCAGTCTCCGTTCCTGCTGGGCTTGGGACTGCTGTTGCTGGCGGGATATGTGTTCCTCGGCTGGCGTTACTGGTTCAGCGTGCCCTTCCGCAGCATTGTGGTGGCAACGATCTGTTATGTGGCTGCGTTGGTGTTGCTCTATATCTGATGCAAACAGCAGCCAATATCCGCAGTGCCCGCATCCGCGCCGGCAAATCCCGCGCCGAAGCCGCCGCGCATCTCGCGCTGAACCCGGCCTGGTATGACGATCTGGAGCAGCGCGATGGGGAACTGGCAGCCACACTGACGCTGTTTCAGGGCGTGGCGCTGGCGGAGTTGTTCGGTTTGCGTCTTGCTGACCTGTTTGGCGAAGCCGTGCCGGCCGGGGAGCGCGTGGCTTTGCCGGATTTGCCGGAACGCATTCGTGCACATGTGGCAGCCATTGGCATCACGCTGGACCAGTTTGAGCAGCAAATGGGCTGGGGGCTGGAGCCGTTCATGGAGGCACCGGTCCAGCTATCTACAGAACTGCCGATCGCCTTTTTCCAGGCGCTGGCCGGCGCGCTGGGCCTGCACTGGCTGCTGCTGGTGCCGGACGCGCCCTTGCCGGAATCCTGATTTAGACTGCGGGTGTTGGGCCGTGATATCAACCTTGCGCAAGGGGGAAATGCCATGAGGACCTTCAGTGGTTTATTGCAACGCTGTGTGCTGTTGGGCGTAATGCTGGTAATGGCTGTGCCAGTGCAGGCGGCGGATGCACCGAAGTCAAAAGACCATCCCTTGCTGACGCGGTATCCGGATTCGCGGATCACCGAATACACCAAAAATTACAATGCGGTGGAATTCAAGGTCGGCGCCAAAGGCAGCCCGGCAAAGCCCCAGTCGATCGAGGGCGATGCCACGATCATCCGTTATTTCCATAACAAGCCGGACAAACAGCCCAGTGCGCTGGAGCTGATCCGCAAGTACCAGAATGCGATCAAGTCCATCGGTGGCGAGGTGGTTTACGAACGTCTGCCGCGGGATTCCGACGGCGGGGAAACCACGCTCAAGGTGACGACGGGTGGCAAGGATGTCTGGGTTCGGGTCGAACCCGATATTTTCGGCGCGCCGACACAGAGCTACAAACTGTCGATAGTCGAGGTCGCTGCCATGCGGCAGGCGGTCACCGCCAACAAGCTGCTGGATGAACTGAACCGCA
>CAMBCD010000036.1 GCA_945863085.1 Bordetella parapertussis | reverse complement strand
GACTTCGCCGGTGACCTTGACGATGCCTTCACCCTGGGTGATCGCGTAAATCAGCGCCTCGAGGATGGGACCACGGTTGCCGCCGCCGAAAAAGAAATCGGTGTTGGGCGTGATCTTGAACGGTGCCTCAGTCAGTCCGAAATGTTCGTAATACATCTTATTTGTTCTCGCCGGCTTCGCCGTGGGATTGCATGCGGCTGTAAAGGGTGGTGCGGTGTACGCCGAGGCGTTTGGCGGCCTGTGACAGGTTGCCGTTGGTCAGCGCCAGTGCCGCTTCGACAAAGCCGCGTTCCCAGCGTTTCAGTACTTCGTCCAGGTTGAAGTCGGGATCGGCTTCGAGTTGCCGGCGCGCGGCGTCGAGCAGCACGCTTTCGTCGGACAGCGAGGGCATGCCGGCGCCGCCCGGTGCCAGGCTTTCTCGGTCAAGTTCGCCCTGCAGCAGGTCCGGGGTGATCCGGGTGCCGGCATATTTGGTGCAAAGCCGGATCACGATGTTGCGCAGTTCGCGGACGTTGCCCGGGAACGGGTATTCGCGCCACAGACGCAGCGCATCAGCGTCGAGTTCGACCGGTTGTGCGCCGATCTGAGCGGCATAAAACTGCCGGTAATGATCGAGCAACAGTTGTTTGTCATCGCCGAGGTCGCGCAGCGAGGGCACGCTGATGGTGAACACCGACAGCCGGTGGTAGAGATCGGCGCGGAAATGGTTGTGGCGGATTTCGTTGCGCATGTCGCGGTTGGTCGCGGTGACCACGCGCGCGTTGGATACCCGGCTCTGGGTTTCGCCGACGCGCTGGAATTCGCCGTTTTCGAGCACACGCAGCAGCTTGGCCTGCAGTTCCATCGGTAATTCGCCGATTTCGTCGAGGAACAGCGTCGAATCGACCGCGTCTTCGAAATAACCGGCGCGCGCGGTGACGGCGCCGGTGAATGCGCCCTTGGCGTATCCGAACAGCGTGGGTTCCACCAGCGTCGGCGAAATCGCCGCACAGTTCAGCGCGAGAAAGGGTTTTGCGGCGCGGCGGCTTTGTTTGTGCAGCGCCTGTGCGACCAGCTCCTTGCCGCTGCCGGATTCGCCCTCGATCAGTACAGGGAACGGGGCATCGGCGAACTGCGTGATCTGCTGGCGCAGTTTCTGCATTGGTGAGCTGTTGCCGAGCAGGCCGGATGCGGTGCTGGCGGATTCGGCGGAGGTGACGCTGAGGGCCTGCTTGAGCAGCGACTTGAGTTGCGCGGGTTCAGCCGGCTTGGCGACAAAATCGATGGCGCCCAGCGTACGTGCGTGGCGGGCGTTGGCTTCATCGTTCTGGCCGGAGAGCACGATGATTTTCATCATCGGCGCTGCGGCGATCAGTTCGGCGATGAGTTGAAACCCTTCATCGGGGCGGTGTGGCCGCGGCGGCAGGCCGAGGTCGATCAGTGCCAGTTGCGGTGGCGTGTCCCGCTGGCGCAGCAGCGCCTTCGCATGTGGCCGCGATTCCGCGGTGATCACGGTGAAATCGCCGCCGAGGACGTAACTCAGCGTGTCGATGATCGCAGCGTCATCATCGACGATTAGCAGTTCGGGTTTTGCCGGATCCGTCATGCGTTTTGCAGAATTATTCTAACTTGCTGAAATTATTGGGCATTGTGCCAGATTGCCGATGCGCTTGATACCCGGTGAGTGCGGTCCTTCAGGCCCCGTCGTCAGCAATGCAGGCGAGATAAGCCTGTTCCAGATCGGTGCTGCGGTGGCGTGCGGTGAATTCCGCGGGGGTACCGGCAAAACGCAGTTGCCCGCGATGCACCACCGCCATGCGGCTGCACATTTCGCCGACGTCGTGCAGCGCATGCGTGGTCATCAGCACGGTGCGTCCGGCGTCATGCTGGGCCTTCAATTCGCGCTTCAGCAGCGCGCGCGCCTTGGGGTCGAGGCCGCTGGTCGGCTCATCAAGGATCAGCATGTCCTTGCCGGACAGCAGGCAGGCGGCGAGGCCCAGTTTCTGGGTCATGCCCTTGGAGTAAGCGCGCACCGGTTTGTCGAGGGCGTTGTCGTCCAGTTCCAGTGCCGCGAGCATGCTGCGGGCGCGGGTTTCGTCATAGGGCCGGCGATGCAGTTCGGCCAGGTAACGCAGGAAGTCGCGGCCATTCAGGTAGTGCGGCGGCACAAACCGCTCCGGCAGGAAGCCCAGCCGGCTGCGCGCGGCGGTCTGGCGGTGCGGCGTGCCGAAAATTTCAATCGCGCCGGACTGGACATCGCAGAAATCCAGCGCGCATTTGATCAGCGTGGTTTTGCCCGCGCCGTTGGCGCCGACCAGGCCGAAAAATTCGCCGGCGGCAATCTCCAGGGATAAATCCGCCAGCGCGACGGCCTTGCCGTAGGATTTGTGCAGATGGCTGATACGCAGTGCGGGTGCTGACATGCGGCGTAACTTAGCCCAAACGCCGGCAGGGGTAAACAGCGGCCTGCATGGGGGAATCGGGAATACGTCGTTTGGTCGGGATGGCGTTCTCGTTTAGAATCCACGCTTTATTTCCGGCTTCAACCGGCCCTCCGTGCCCTCCGCAAACCTGATTGAAATCAAGGACGTCAATTTCGCCTACGGGCGGCGTCCGATACTCACCGGCATCAACATGACCATCCCCCGCGGCAAGGTCGTGGCGCTGATGGGCATCAGCGGTTCGGGCAAAACCACACTGCTGCGCCTGATCGGTGGCGTGATGAAACCGACTTCCGGCGAGGTCTGGGTGGATGGTGTCTGCACCAGCGCGCTGGACCATGAAGGTATCTACAAAATGCGCCGGCGCATGGGCATGCTGTTCCAGTTCGGCGCGCTGTTCACGGACCTGTCGGTGTACGACAACGTGGCCTTCCAGATGCGTGAACATGCCAATCTTCCGGAAAGCATGATCCGCGACCTGGTGATGATGAAGCTGCATGCGGTGGGTCTGCGCGGCGCGCACAGGCTGATGCCGGCGGAACTGTCGGGCGGCATGGCGCGGCGGGTGGCGCTGGCGCGGGCGATTGCGCTCGATCCGATGATCATGATGTATGACGAGCCGTTTACCGGGCTGGATCCGATTTCGCTGGGCGTGATTGCCAACCTGGTGCGCGAACTGAATGACACGCTGGGCACGACTTCGCTGGTGGTGACGCATGACGTGCAGGAGGCGCTCGACGTGGTGGATTATGTGTATTACCTGTCCGACGGCAAGATGAAGGCGCACGGCACGCCGGAGGAATTGCGTGCCAACGTCGATCCGCTGGTGCACCAGTTCGTGCAGGGTGAGGCGGAAGGCCCCGTGGCTTATCAGTACCCGAGCGGCGACTACGCCGCCGAACTGAAACTGGGCGGGCGCCGCGAAGCAAGTCCTCTTGGGGGACGCCGTGCCGCATAGAAGCCTGCCCACGATCCGCAGCATCGGCGCCAACGCCATCGACAATGTGTTGCGCCTCGGTTACGCCGCGCGGTTCATCGGCCTGACGCTGGCGCATTCCGGCACGGCCTTTGTGCGGCCGCGGCTGATCATCCGCGAGCTCTATTACACCGGCGTGTTGTCGATGGTCATCATCCTGGTGTCGGGCATGTTTGTCGGCATGGTGCTGGGCCTGCAGGGTTACCAGACCCTGACCACCTACGGTTCCGAATCCGCGCTGGGTGTGCTGGTCGCACTGTCTCTGGTGCGCGAACTGGGGCCGGTGGTGTCGGCGCTGCTGTTTGCCAGCCGCGCCGGTTCGGCGATGACCGCCGAGATCGGCCTGATGAAGGCGACAGAACAGCTGTCGGCGATGGAAATGATGGCGGTGGATCCGATTGCGCGCGTGGTGGCGCCGCGGTTCTGGGCCGGCGTGTTGTCGATGCCGCTGCTGGCGGCGATGTTCAGTGCGATGGGTGTGTTTGGCGGTTATGTCGTCGGCGTGGTGCTGATCGGCGTCGACGAAGGTTCGTTCTGGTCGCAGATGCAGAGCGCGGTCGATGTGCGCGAGGACATCGTCAACGGCGTGATCAAGAGTTTTGTGTTCGGCGTCGCCATTACCTGGATTGCGCTGTTCGAGGGTTATGACGCGCCGCCGACCGCAGAGGGCGTTTCGGGCGCCACGACGCGCACCGTGGTAACTTCGTCGCTGGCGGTACTGGGTCTGGATTTTATCCTGACCTCCTTCATGTTCAGGGGTATGTAATGGAACGTTCAATGCTGGATTTATGGGTGGGTCTGTTTGTGGTCGCGGGTATAGCCGCGCTGGTGATCCTCGCCTTCAAGGTCGGCAACATGTCGAGCCTGGGTGGCGGCGCGACCTACACGATCACTGCCAACTTCGACAACATCGGGGGCCTGAAGCCGCGCGCGCCGATCAAAAGCGCCGGCGTGGTCGTCGGCCGCGTGACTGCGATTACGTTCAACAACGAACGTTTCACCGCCAAGGTGACGCTGGCTGTTGAGCAGACCTACAAGTTTCCCAAGGACACCACGGCATCGATCCTGACCTCCGGCTTGCTGGGTGAGCAGTACGTCGGGCTCGAGGGCGGCGGTGACGACCAGATGCTGAAGGCCGGCGATAATATCCGGCTGACACAGTCGGCGGTGGTGCTGGAAAAACTGATCAGTCAGTTCCTGTTTGATAAGGCGGCCGAAGGTTCTCCGGCTAAAAAATAAGGCGGCCGAAGGGGCGCCGGCTAAAAAATAATGATGAGTGATGAATGATGAGCGCGGAGCGATATATGCATAAGTATTTGATTTTATTGATATTTTCGTTTTTTACTGGCACTGCAAACGCGGCCGAAGCGCTGGTGGCGCCCGATGTGCTGGCGCGCAGTGTGACGGATGAGGTGCTGGCGGCGATCCGCACCGACAAGGCGATCCAGGCCGGTGACCAGAAAAAAGCGCGCGAACTGATCGAAGGCAAGATCGCGCCGCATTTCAATTTTGCCGGCATGGCGCAACTGGCGGTGGGCAAAAACTGGAGCGCGGCGAATGCCGGGCAGCGCAAGGCGCTGGTTGCGGAATTCCGTGCGCTGCTGGTGCAGACCTATACCGCATCGCTGCTGCTCTACAAGGACCAGAAAATCGAATACCGCCCGCTGAAACTCGCGGCCGAGGACAATGACGTGCTGGTGCGTTCGCTGGTGCGCCAGTCGGGCGGCGGTGAACCGGTGCAGGTTGATTACGGCATGGAAAAAACCGATGCCGGCTGGAAGGTCTATAACGTCAAGATCGGCGGCATCAGCCTGGTCGAGAGTTACCGCAGCACCTTCAACACCGAGATCCAGAAAAACGGTGTGGATGGCCTGATCAAGACCCTGCGCGACAAAAACCGTACGCTGATGGCGCAGCAGTCTGTCAAATGATCCACTGCGCATGATTGAATGCAATGATTGAGTGCGATGATTGAATGTGACGGGGGGCGCTGCATGCTGAAAGGCGCCGTCAACCTGGAGAACGCACTGGCGCTGCGCGAGGACGGCCTGCGGCTGTTCACGGAACAGGAAACCACGCTGGATCTCTCCGGCGTCACTGAAGTCGATTCCGCCGCGGTCAGCCTGCTGTTTGAATGGCGGCGCGCTGCCCTGGCCGCCGGGCGCAGCATCCGCTACGTCAATCTTCCGGACAATCTCACCAGCCTGGCAAAGCTCTACGGCGTCACGGAAATCGTGAGCGCGGAATAGCGGCTTGCGCGGTTTCATCCGCTTGCCCCCGCAGCTCGCCCCCGCACTTTCCCTTTTGTCCGGCCTATGATCCCCGCCATCGAAGTCACTGCAGTCACCAAGCGCTACGGCGGCCTGCAGGCGCTGGCGGGTGTCAGTCTGAGCGTCGCGCCGGGTGAATTTTTCGGCCTGCTCGGACCCAACGGCGCCGGCAAAACCACGCTGATCAGCATCCTTGCCGGATTGACGCGGCCGAGCAGCGGCACGGCGCGCATCATGGGCCATGACGTCAACGTCGCGTACCGCGAGGCGCGGCGCGCGCTGGGCGTGGTGCCGCAGGAACTGGTGTTTGATCCGTTTTTCACGGTGCGCGAGGCGCTGACCATCCAGTCCGGTTATTTCGGACTGCGCGACAACCGCGCATGGATCGACGAGGTCATCGACAATCTCGACTTGAGCGACAAGGCCGACACCAATATGCGCGCGCTGTCCGGCGGCATGAAGCGGCGCGTGCTGGTGGCGCAGGCGCTGGTGCACAAGCCGCCGGTGATCGTGCTCGACGAACCCACCGCCGGTGTCGATGTTGAACTGCGCCAGGCCTTGTGGCGCTTCATCCGCCGGCTCAATCGTGACGGCCATACCATCGTGCTGACCACGCATTACCTGGAAGAGGCCGAGGCGCTGTGCGGCAGGGTGGCGATGCTGAAACAGGGGCGTATCGTGGCGCTCGACAACACCGAGAACCTGCTGCGGCTGCATTCCGGCTGTTATGTCGAGCTGCGGCTGGGCGCTGCCTTGCCGCCGCAGCTGGAGCCACTGGTCGCGGAGCGGCGCGATGACGGCGCGATCCGGCTTGCGCTGCCCGAATATGCGGAGGTGGAGCGGGTGATGGCCGCGCTGCGCGAGGCGCGGGTGAGCGTGCAGGAAATGGAAATCATGCAGCCGGATCTTGAGGAAGTGTTTGTGCAGATCATGCGGAAATCGTGAAGAAGGATGTGTTGAATAGGGATGTGATGCAGTGACCGGCTTTTACACATTGTTTTACAAGGAATGGCTGCGCTTCTGGAAAGTCAGCGTGCAGACCGTGCTGGCACCGGTGCTGACGGCGCTGCTCTACCTGCTGGTGTTCAGTCATGCCTTGCGCGGCCGCATGGAGGTGTTTCCCGGCGTCGATTACGCGACCTTCCTGATTCCCGGGCTGGCGATGATGTCGGTGCTGCAGAATTCTTTTGCCAACGCCTCGTCCAGCCTGATGCAGTCAAAAATGACCGGCAACATCGTGTTTGTGCTGCTGCCGCCGCTGTCGCACCGCGAGTTTTTCCTGGCCTACCTGCTGGCCGCGATCGCGCGCGGCGTCATCGTCGGCGCCGGCGTGTTGTTCGCGTCGATCTGGTTTATCAACCTGCCGGTCGCGCATCCGCTGTGGGTGCTGCTGTTCGGCATCGCCGGAGCCGCGGCGATGGGTGCGCTGGGCATCGTCGCCGGGATTTATTCGGACAAGATCGACCAGCTGGCGGCGTTCACCAATTTCATCATCCTGCCGCTGACTTTCCTGTCGGGCGTGTTTTATTCGATCCAGTCGCTGCCGGCATTCTGGCAGGCGGCATCCCACCTGAACCCGGTGTTCTACATGATCGACGGTTTCCGTTACGGCTTTTTTGGCGCTTCCGACACCTCGCCATGGCTGAGCCTGGCGATTGTCGGCGGCAGTTTTATCGCCTTATCATGGCTGACGCTGGCCTTGCTGAAGTCGGGCTATAAGTTACGACACTGAGTGCGTCACTAAGTTACCCAAATAAGTTACCCAAGTAAGTTACCCAAATAAGTACGCCACTGATTGAGACTTTGAAGAGGCATTAAAAATGGTTACTCCGGACAGCATCAAACAATCCATCCTCGCCGGCCTCGACTGCCAGCATGTCGAAGTCTCCGGCGACGGCCATCACTGGGAGGCGGTGATTGTCAGCACGGCCTTCCAGGGCAAAAACAAGGTGCAGCAGCATCAGCTCGTTTACAAGGCGCTGGGTGACCGCATGCGCGAGGAAATCCATGCGCTGTCGATGAAGACTTTGACCCCTGAACAATGGCAGGGATGATCGCGATCCATGGATAAGCTCGTCATCGAAGGGGGGGTGCCGCTGGCCGGCACCGTGGCCATTTCCGGCGCAAAAAATGCCGCGTTGCCGATACTCACTGCGGCGTTGCTGACCGATGAGCCATTGATCATCAACAACGTGCCGCACCTGCGCGACGTGTCGACCATGCTCAATCTGCTGATGCAGATGGGTGTGACCACCTCGCTGGACGAAAAGGGCGGCGTCGAACTGCGCGCCGGCAAAATCACTGATCCGGTCGCACCGTACGAACTGGTGAAAACCATGCGTGCTTCGGTGCTGGTGCTGGGTCCGCTGGTGGCGCGACTGGGTGAGGCGCGGGTGTCGCTGCCCGGCGGCTGTGCGATCGGACTGCGCCCGGTGGATCAGCATTTAAAAGGTTTACAGGCGCTGGGTGCGACCATTGCCATGGAGCAGGGTTACATGATCGCGCGTGCCGGACGGTTGCGCGGTGCGCGCATTTGTATGGACATCGTCACTGTCACCGGCACCGAGAACCTGATGATGGCGGCGGCACTGGCTGACGGCGTGACGGTGATCGAAAACGCCGCGCGCGAGCCGGAGATTCCCGACCTCGCGGCTTGCCTCACGGCGATGGGCGCCAAAATCAGCGGTGCCGGCACGGATGTCATCACCATCGAAGGCGTCAAGCGGCTGCATGGCGCGCGCCACAGCGTGATGCCGGATCGTATCGAGACCGGTACTTTCCTGGTTGCGGCGGCAGTCACCGGCGGCGACGTCAAGGTGACCGGCGCGCGGCCCGATACGCTGGACGCGGTGCTCGACAAGCTGCGCGAAACCGGTGTGCACATCGAAACCGGCAGCGACTGGATTCACGTCAAGGCCAACGGTGCGCTGAAGGCCGTCAATGTGCGCACAGCGCCCTATCCGGCGTTTCCGACGGACATGCAGGCGCAGTTCATGGCACTGAACAGCGTGGCTGAAGGTGCGTCACGCATCGTTGAAACCATATTCGAGAACCGTTTCATGCACGTGCAGGAAATGCAGCGGCTGGGAGCCGACATCGCCGTCGAGGGCAATACCGCGGTGATCCAGGGTGTTGCCGGATTGAACGGTGCGACGGTGATGGCGACCGACTTGCGCGCGTCAGCGAGCCTGGTGGTGGCGGGACTGGCGGCGCGCGGTGCAACGACGGTGGAGCGGATCTATCACCTCGACCGCGGCTATGAGCGCATCGAAGAAAAGCTGTCGAAGCTGGGCGCGCGGATCCGCCGGGTGCATTAGGTTGCCCGCATCATGCGCGATTACTGGCTGAGCAAACTGTTTTTTGACCTGCAGGATCCGGCCAGGGCCGCCGAATTTCGCGCCGGCCGCGCACCGGTGCTCGACCGATATGAACTGAAGCCGGAAGTGCGCGCAGCAGTGGAGGCGGATGATGTGGCCTACCTGGCGCGGCTGGTGAATCCCTATCTGCTGCGCTTCTACTTCCTGGTCGCCGGCATGCCGGACGATGAATTCCTGCGCCGGATACGCGCAAGCGGAGCCCATCATGGCTGAGCTTGCGGGTGTTTATGCGGCGAGCCACGGGCCACTGATCATCCGCAAATGGGACAGCGTGACGCCCGTGCACCAGCAGGCGCTGAGCGCTGCGTTTGCCGAGCTGGGCCGGCGCATCAAGGCGGCGCGGCCCGATGTGCTGGTGATCATCTCCCCCGACCACTGGGTCAATTTTTTCATCGACAACCTGCCGATGATCTGCATCGGTGTCGGCGAAACCCATGGCGGACCCAACGAACCGTGGATGGTGAAGGAGTTTCCGCACGCCACGCTGCCGGGGCATCCGCAACTCGCACAACACATACTCGAGACCGCGCTGGAATCGGGATTCGAGCCCTCGGTATCACACCGGATGATTCTCGATCACGGTTTCTGCATTCCACGGCTGAAAGCCGGTATCGCGCCGTTGCCGATCGTGCCCATCGTGTTCAATGACATCGAGCCGCCGTTTCCGACGGTGGCGCGCTGTTATGCCTGGGGCGAAATGCTGGCGCGGGCGATTGCGTCCATGCCCGGCAATCTGCGCGTGGCTGTTCTGGCCAGCGGTGGCCTGAGCCATTCCGTCGGCGAAACAACCATGGGGCTGGTCGAGGAAGCATTTGACCGTGAATGTATTGCCCATTTTCAAGCTGGCGATCCGGCGACGTTGTGTGAATTTCTGGCACGGCGATTGCCGCAGGTCGGCAACGGTGCGTCCGAGATCCGCAACTGGGTGGCTGCGCACGGGGTCGCCGGCGGGCGCGGGTTTGAGTTGATCAACTACAGTGCAGTGCCGGAAGTGATTGTCGGCTGTGGTTTTGCGGCGTGGACGCCGTTAAATCAGTAAGTATTTGTTTTTATTGACTATTTATGCCGTCAGATCAAGGTCTGCGGCATAGGCGTTCTGCTGGTAGTGGAAGGGCACCGGGCCGTCGGGCAGGCCGCGGATGAACTGTTTGACGAAGGGGTCGTCTGATTTTTTCACGTCTTCAGTCGTGCCCTGGGCCACGACTGCGCCATCGGCGAGGAAATACACGTAGTCGATCGCCTTCAGCGATTCCTGTGCATCGTACGACACCACGATTGAAGTCACGCCCAGCGCGTCGTTCAGGCGGCGGATCAGCTTGCCGACCACGTTGCAGGAAATCGGATCGAGTCCCGCGAACGGCTCGTCATACATGATCAGGTCGGGATCCAGTGCAAGTGCGCGCGCGAGGCCGACGCGCCGCACCATGCCGCCGGAACATTCGGAAGGCATCAACTGCGCTGCGCCGCGCAGCCCCACGGCGTTCAGTTTCATCAGCACCAGGTCGTTGATCATGTCTTCCGGCAGGCTGGTCTTTTCACGCATCTGGAAGGCGATGTTCTCGAACACCGACAGATCGGTGAACAATCCACCCTGCTGGAACTGCATGCCCATTTTACGGCGCAGTTGGTACAGCGCGTCGCGATCCAGCGAGTGGATGTCCTGGCCGAGGATGTTGACTGTCCCGCGCGACGGCCGCAGTTGCGCGCCGATCAACCGCAGCAGCGTGGATTTGCCGCAGCCGCTGGCGCCCATGATGCCGATGACCTTGCCGCGCGGGATGGTCATATTGACGGATTTGAAAATCTCGCGCGAACCATAAGAGAAGGCGAGATCGCGGATTTCTACGATGTTATTGGTGGTCATGAATGCGGGTGGTCATGTGCGGGGCGGAAGCGAAGGAGGCCAAAGTGTAACCCGCCGGGGCTGGTTTGGTGAACCGGGCGCACCCCGGTTCTTGAGGGAAATACGTTACAATTCATGACTTTCCGCGCGCTCACGCGCTTTTTTTGCAGAACTGCAAGCCATGATCACGATCGCGCTCTCCAAGGGCCGCATTTTTGACGAAACCGTGCCGCTGCTGAAGGCCGCGGGCATCGTTGCGCGTGAAAATCCCGAGTCCTCGCGCAAGCTGATTCTCGCCACCAACCGCCGTGATGTGCGCCTGATCATCGTCCGCGCCAGCGATGTGCCGACCTATGTGCAGTACGGCGGCGCCGACCTCGGCGTGGCCGGCAAGGACATCCTTGACGAACAGGGCAGCGCAGGGCTCTACCAGCCGCTGGATCTGAAAATCGCGAAATGCCGGATGATGGTCGCCGTGCGCAAGGACTTCGACTACGCCAGCGCGGTGCGCCAGGGCGCGCGGCTGAAGGTCGCCACCAAGTATGTGCAGACCGCGCGCGAACACTTCGCGACCAAGGGCATGCACGTCGACCTGATCAAGCTCTACGGTTCGATGGAGCTGGCGCCGCTGGTCGGCCTCGCGGATGCCATCGTCGACCTGGTCAGCACCGGCGGTACGCTGAAAGCCAACAACCTGGTGGCGGTCGAGGAAATCGCCCAGGTCAGCTCGCGCCTGATCGTCAACCAGGCCGCGCTGAAACTGAAACGCGCGGAAATCCAGCCGCTGATCGACGCTTTTACCCGCGCCGTCCGCTGACCATGCGTCGCCTGGCCACCACTCAAGCGGATTTTGACGCGCAACTTGCGGATCTGCTGGCGTTCGAGGCGGCGCAGGATCCGCAGGTCGATGCCACGGTTGCGGCGATTCTCGCCGACGTGCGGGCGCGTGGTGATGCCGCGGTGCTGGAATACACCAAAAAATTCGATGGTGTCAGCGCAAACTCTTTGGCTGAGCTGGAAATTCCCCGCGCTGAACTGCAGGCTGCGCTGAAGCGCATTCCCGCCGCCCGCCGCGAGGCGCTGGAGTTTGCCGTGTCGCGGGTGCGCGAGTATCACCAGCATCAACGCGCAGAGTCCTGGGGTTACAGCGATGCCGAGGGCAATGAACTCGGGCAGCAGATCACTGCGCTCGACCGCGCCGGGCTTTATGTGCCCGGTGGCAAGGCGGCCTACCCGTCGTCGGTGATCATGAACGCAGTGCCGGCGAAAGTGGCTGGCGTTACCGAAGTCATCATGGTGGTACCGACGCCGCGCGGCGAAAAAAACGATCTGGTGCTGGCCGCCGCCGCACTCTGCGGTGTGGATCGTGTATTCACCATCGGCGGCGCGCAGGCTGTCGCGGCGCTGGCCTATGGCACGGCGACGATGCCGCAGGTGGACAAGATCGTCGGCCCCGGCAATGCGTATGTTGCTGCCGCAAAACGCCGCGTGTTCGGTGTGGTCGGTATCGACATGGTGGCGGGTCCGTCGGAAATCCTGGTGGTCGGCGACGGCAGCACCGACCCCGACTGGGTGGCGATGGATCTGTTCTCCCAGGCTGAACACGATGAACTGGCGCAGGCCATCCTGCTCGCGCCGGATGCAAAATATCTCGACGCTGTTGCCGCCAGTATCACGCGGCAGTTGCAGGACATGCCGCGGCGCGCGGTGATCGAAGCCTCGCTTGAAGGTCGCGGCGCCCTGATCCAGGTGCGCGGCCTTGATGAGGCCTGTGAGCTCATCAACCGCATCGCGCCGGAACACCTGGAGCTGTCGGTGGAAAATCCGGAACGGCTGCTGCCGAAAATCCGCCACGCCGGTGCGATATTCCTCGGCCGTTACACTTCCGAGGCGCTGGGCGATTATTGCGCCGGACCGAACCATGTATTGCCGACTTCCCGTACTGCGCGTTTTTCCTCGCCGCTGGGCGTCTACGATTTCCAGAAACGTTCCAGCGTGATCCGCGTATCGCAGGCCGGTGCGGCGAAACTCGGCGGGATTGCGGTTGAACTCGCGGAGGGCGAGGGCCTGACCGCGCACGCCCGCTCGGCTGCGATGCGGTTTCGTTCGTAAGCAACACCATGAGTCGTTACTGGAGCAAGGTGGTGCAGGGGCTGACACCCTATGTGCCGGGCGAGCAGCCGAAGCTGGCCAGGCTGATCAAACTCAACACCAATGAAAGTCCGTACGGCCCGAGCCGCCGGGTGCTGGAGGCCTTGCGCGCCGAAATCGGTGACTCGCTGCGCCTGTATCCGGATCCGGCCAGTGACCGCCTGCGCGCCGCGATTGCCAGACAGCATGGCCTGACGCCGGAGCATGTATTTGTCGGCAACGGTTCCGACGAAGTGCTGGCGCATGTATTCCTCGGCCTGCTGAAACACGAGGCGCCGGTACTGTTTCCGGACATTACCTACAGTTTTTATCCGGTCTACTGCGGCCTCTACGGCATTGCTTACGAGCAGGTGCCGCTGAATGCGGCATTTGAAATTGCCGTTGATGATTACCTCAAACCCAACGGCGGCATCGTGTTCCCGAACCCGAACGCACCCACCGGGTGTTTGGTGCCGGTCGCCGAAATCGAACGCCTGCTGCGCGCGAACGGCGATTCGGTGGTGGTCATCGACGAGGCCTACGTCGACTTCGGCGGCGAGTCGGTGGTGCCGCTGGTCAGTCGTTACCCGCAACTGCTGGTGACACACACGCTGTCGAAGTCACGCGCGCTGGCGGGCCTGCGCGTCGGGT
>CAMBCD010000035.1 GCA_945863085.1 Bordetella parapertussis | reverse complement strand
GCTGGAAGTGGAGTCATCTTCTTGCCAGCCATTGCAGCGATGACCAGAAGAGCCGGTTTCTTCCCGATTTTGTTTCCGATCAAACATATCTTCTGGGACATGCCGGCACGGAACCCAACGCGGGGTCTGATCACAGAATGCCCCCGGAGGAAGATCCCAGGGCCGGCTGGCACCTGCGGGCGGAACGACAGGGTGATGAGTGGATCCTCAACGGTGAGAAGTGCTTTATTGCCAATGGGGCGGTGGCAAAACTCTTTTTCGTGAGCACGCGAACCAATCCCAACGTGCGCATGCAGGAGGGCGGCACCGAGTTTCTCGTTCCCATAAACACGCCGGGTTTGCGGGTCGGCAAGGTTTTCAACAAAAACGGATGGCGGTTCTACCAGAACGCCGAGTTGATTTTTGAAAATGCCCGTGTGCCGCATGCGAACATCGTCGGCAAGGTGCACGAAGGTTATAAAACCCGCGGTGGCGGTTTTGGTGATCTTGAATTGTCCGCCAATGCGCTGGGCATTTGCGAGGCCGCCGTGGAAATGGCAATGGGACACGCCAGGACGCGCTGGGATGGGTCGCGGTACTTCAAAGAAAATCAGAAAGTGCAGTTGATGATTTCTGAAATGCATATGTTCACGGAGGCGCTGCGATCCTTCGTTATGCGCGTTGCTTCCGAGTCCGATGTGCTGGCCGGAAAACACACGTCGAACAATGTTCTGTTGGCGAATTTTGCGACAGACGTTGTGCAGCGGGTGACTGCGTTGAACATCGATGTGCATGTCGGGGCCGGCGCGTACACGATGCCGCCCCTGGCTGACAAACTGGCGCGCGACGCTTCGATCTGGACGCATCTTGCAGGGGACTCTGTTCAGCGCATGAAAGTCGTCAGACGGATGAAGTGGGATTAACCGTGGTCAATCAGAACCAGAGCGAAGAGTGACATGTTCAATCTGAAGCTTACCCCGGAGCAAATAGAGTTCAGGGACACCGTCAGGGATTTCGTCAGGGATGTGGTCAAGCCTGCGGTCCTCGATCCGGCACGTTTGCAGGAGCTGCCGCTGCGCTTCCCGATGGATGTGCTGGAACAAACATCCATGCTGGGTCTGCGTTCGCTGAGCTTGTCCGAAGATGTCGGAGGTGCAGGCGCAGACGTACTGACATCATGCATGGTGCTTGAAGAGCTGGGTGCAGGCGATGTCGGTGTGGCTTACACCATCGGTGAAACATCGCGTCTGGCGCACATACTGTTTGATCTGGCCATGACGCCCGAGCAGCGCGATCGTTTCATGCCGCGCTTCCTGCTCGATCCCGCTTTTCATCTGGCTGTCGCGGACCGCTTGCCCGGCTCCGATCTGGCGCTGGCTTATTACCGGTCCGGTGCATTATCCGAACCCTTGGCCTTGACTGCAGTGCAGCAGGGCGAAGAGTGGGTGCTGAGCGGCAGTGCCGACTTTGTGCTGAATGCACCACTGGCCGGGCTGTTTGCTGTTTGCGTGGACGATGTGCCGGGCATGAACGGAGGCGCCACATTTCTGGTACCCAGGGATGCGGCCGGGCTGGAAGTTGCGACGCATGAAGCCGAAGATGGAGGAATTCCCTGGTATCACGGACTCCGCGGCAGCCTGACCTTCCGTAACTGCCGCGTTCCGAAGGATCTGGTGCTGACTGCACAGGGCCATGCCGCCTTGGGCGCTGAGCAGGCAGAAGGCTGTGGCCAGGATCCCTGGCAGGTGGCCATCAATCTGGGATTGGGGCGCTCCGCCTGCGAAGCTGCGCTCGAATACACAAAAATCCGCGTCCAGGGGGCGCGACCCATCATCGGGCATCAGGCGATGGGTATCCGGCTTGCCGACATGGCCATGCGCATCGAGGTGGCGCGCACCATGGTCTGGCGTGCGGCCTGCGCTGTCGATCAAGGCGGGGAAAAAGTCCCGTCACTCCCCTTGTGCGCCATCGCCAAGGTCTATACCTCGGAAGCCATGCATGAGGTGACTGAATTAGCCGCAGAATGTTTTGGAGCCATGGGTGTGATGCGCGACATGCCTCTGCAGAAATATTTTAATGAGGCAACGATTCTGTTGGGCTCGGGCTACAGCAACAGCACGGCGAGATTCCGGATTGCGGAGGCGCTTGCGGGTTACGAAGGCCATGGCACACAGGATCACGCCAAATTGTGAATGGCATGGCGATGAAAAATCTCAAAATCGGCATCCTTCTCGGCGATGACATAGGTCTGGAAGTGGTTCCGGAAGCAGTCAAGGTCATGAAGGCGGCTGCCAAAAAAGCAAGGCTTGATCTTGAATGGCATCCATTGCCGATCGGGCGAAAGGCGCATGAGAGTCATGGCCACACCATGCCTGCTGAGACGGTAGGCGCTCTCGATCAACTCGACGGCTGGCTGTACGGGCCCATCGGGCACAGTGCGTATCCGAGGGATGATTCGACATGGATTGCGCCGCCGCTCAGAAAAATGTTCGATCTGTACGGCAGCGTAAAACCGGTCAAGTCCTATCCCAATATTCCTTCTCTCCAGAAAAACGTGGATATCGTTTTTGTCAGGGAAACAACCGAAGGAATGATGCGGGCAGGAACAGTGGTCGCGGGCACCGGGGAGTTTCGCCCGAACGACGAAACTTCGATTGGCATGAGGGTCATTACCCGAAAGGGTTCCAATCGGGTGGCTAGAGCCGCTTTCAATATTGCCCGCGGCAGGCAACGCAAGATTGTGACCTCGGTTCATAAGGCTCCGACATACAAAATGTGTTGCGGTATGTTTGCCGAGGAATGCCGGAAAGTCGCGCTGGAATTTCCGGACTGCGAGTTCAATGAAGTCCTCATTGACGGCTTCGCGATGAAGCTGAACATGACCCCGCACAAGTTCGATGTGGTTGTGACGACCAACCAGTTTGGCGACATCTTGACTGACCAGGGCGCCAGCCTGGTCGGCGGACTCGGGCTTGCGCCGGGTTTGTGCATAGGGGAACGCCATGCGATGGCCCAGGCCACTCATGGATCAGCGCCGGATATCGCAGGCAAGAATATTGCCAATCCCTACGCCATGATCATGTCGGGGAAGATGTTGCTTGAATGGCTCGGCCGCAAACACGGTGAATCAAGGGCCATTGATGCCGCCGGTCTGATGGATGTGGCCATGGATACGGTCATTGCTGAAAAGTCTTGTCTGACGGTTGATCTGGGCGGCAGCGCAGGCACAACCCAGATGGGTGATGCGGTTGCGGCAGCTGTCTGACGGAGTCCGATGCAAAAACAGCGTGAACTGCCTGAAATAAAAATAAAGAGCAGTCACTGAACGACACAAACGTTTATCGATGGAGGAGACAAAATGGTACGGAGTCAATACGGATTCTTTCTGCTGTTGTGCGCACTATTCATGGGAAGTTCCGCGGCCCATGCCCAATCCAAGCCGGAAGGCCTGCCGGGGCAATATCCCTCCAGGCCCATACGCCTGCTGGTGGGCAATGCGCCAGGCGGCGGCATAGACATTACCGCGCGCGCCATCGCGCACAAGCTTGGCGAGCTTTGGGGGCGTACTTTTGTGGTTGACAACAGGGCCGGCGGTGCCGGACTTATCGCCATTGATCTTACTGCACAAGCTGCCCCCGACGGTTATACGCTGCTGGTGACATCCGGCAGTCTGATCGGCAGCGCGACGGCCCAGAAAAAGCTGCCTTTCGATACCCGGACCCGATTGACCGGCGTGAATCAGCTGACAACGCTGTGCTACATGCTCATGGTAAATCCTTCAGTGCCGGCAAAGACAGTCCGTGAGCTGATTGCGCTGGGAAAAAGCAAGCCGGGAACCCTGCATTACGGCTCGTCCGGCATTGGCGGTGCAGGGCACCTTGCCGGCGAACTGCTCAGTTCCATGGCGGACATCAAGTTGGTCCACGTTCCCTATAAGGGGGGAGGACAGGTGCTGGCTGACATGATCAGCGGGCAGGTGCAGCTTGGATTCACTGCAACGATTTCCGCGTTACCGCATGTCCGCGGCGGCAAGCTGAGGGCCCTGGGCGTGACTTGTCCGCAGCGCGTCCAGGCGATTCCCGAGTTCCCGACCATTGCCGAATCCGGATTGCCGGGATTCCAACTGGTCAATTGGTACGGCATATTCGCTCCGGCAAAGACCCCGCAACCGATCATCAATGCACTGCACCGTGGCACCAGCCAGGCGCTTCGTACCCCTGAAGTGCTGGCAATGTTTGCCAAGGACGGGGCCGATCCCACGGCTACCGCTGATCCTGCCGAGTTTCATCGTGTGTTCGAGAAGGAGGTGGTGATGTGGGAGAAAATCATCAAAATGCCGAGCTTTGCCCAAGGTTTGTAGCAAACCAGGGGGGCTTTGGAAGCATGCTTCTGCAGTGAGCTTGCGGGCGGTTTGACGCAGGGCCGGCAATCTGGAGATCAAAGACAATGTCAGAACCATCCCGAAATGAGGCGCGGCCAAGATATGTTTACAGTTACGACCACCTTGATCGCAGGCCGGAGGGTCCATGCAGCGCCGGCGTTGCGGTGCAGGACTCCTTGTCTGCAACCCAGGGCCAGGGTGTAGCCACGGCTTCCGCGGTTTTCGGAAAACGCGCGCATGTTGCTGTAACGCATCAGGATCCGGGTTCAGGGACAAGACTTCAATCGCTGTCTTGCGAACAGTTCTATTTTGTACTGCAAGGTCAGCTGGTTGCCGATATCGACGGCCAGGTTGTCGAGGTTTCCAGGCATCACGTGCTGCATGTCCCCGCCGGCATTCCTTTCAGTCTCGTTGTTTCCGGCCAGGGGAAGGCCAGCTTCGTGGTAGTAAGGCAGGGGCATGACGAGGAAAGCTCGGTTTGCGAGGTGCGGCAGTTGTTTCCGGGATTCGGTTCCGGGCTGCAGACGCCATCAAAGCCGGCGAGCCCCAATGTGACGGGAAGAGCGGTCTGTTATGTATACCCCATTGCCGACCTTGACGAGATCCCGGGAGGCGAATGCAGTGCCACTGTCACCCCGCGGAATTTTGTTTCAAAAAAATCCAGTTCTTTCGGGGCTGCGGTTCATGGCAAGAGTCTCCAGGTTGGTTTGATAAGCAAGGGCCGCGGATCAGGTTCCAAATTGCACACGCATCCCAATGAACAGTTCAATCTCGTCGTCGAGGGCAGGCTGGTTGGAGAAATCGGCGGCGGCCCGCTGGAGGCACCTGCGATGTCGCTTATTCACATGCCGCCCGGGATTCAGCATTGCACAATGGCAAGTGCAGAGGGCGATGTCCGATTCTTTGTGGTCAAGGATACCAGCCACGGCATGTCCGGACCGCCTGTCGACGGGATCGAAGATGGCCCGCGCTACTTGCCCGGATTTGGCAAGGATGGCTGACGATACCGGTGTCCGGGAAGCCTCACGATTTCCTCCGGGTCACTTTCCCGCCCCCATTGCCCGTGGACATGATCTTGCGCTGTTGATTACATCATCACCCGGCCGCCGTTGACGTCGAGCACCACGCCGTTGATATAGGCGGCGGCGTCGGAAGCGAGAAACAGCATCGCATGCGCGTGGTCTTCGGGCACTGCCAGCCGGCGCAGCGGCACCTGTGAGGCGATGCGTTCGATGTCGGCTTCCGTGCGTAACGCCGCGACGCGCGGCGTCAGCGTGGTGATCGGTGCGATGGCGTTGGATGTGATGTTGTCGGGGCCGAGTTGGTACGCGAGAAAACGCGTCAGTTGCGTCACACCGGCCTTGGCTGCGCCGTAGGCCGGTGAAGACGCGGCATGTACCGTGCGTCCGGAAATCGACGACACATTGATGATGCGTCCGGCTTTGGATTTTTTCAGCTGCGGGATGGCCATTTTGCAGATCAGGAACACGCTGCGCAGGTTCAGTGCCACCGTGCGGTCCCATTCCTCGATCGTTGTGTCTTCCACCGTGGCGAGCTGTTTGTAGCCGCCAGCGCAGTTGATGACGATGTCGATGCTGCCGAAAGCATTTACGATACCGGCGATGCATTGTTCGACCGATGTTACGTCCGTGATGTCGCATTTGAAGGCCTGCGCTGTGCCGCCCTTGCCGCAGATTCCCGCTGCGACTTTTTCCCCGTTGTCGGCATCGATGTCGACCACGGCGACCTTGCAGCCCTGGGCGGCAAAAAGGCGCGCTGTTTCTGCGCCGATGCCCATCGCGGCACCGGTGATCAGTGCGCTGCGTCCTGCCAGTTCGGGGTAGTTGGCCATCAGTGACTCCGTGAATTGAGGAAGAAGCTCATTTATTTTGTTTGCGGTTGAGCAGCGATCCGCCACCCATCAGCATCGCGCAGGTCCAGAAAATCGGCGCCACACCCATTGCCGCACCGATCACGCCGAATACCGGCGGCACTACCACATGCGCGCCGTAACTGACGGCGAGTCGCATCGAGATGGATTCTGCCGCCCGCTCCGGCGGGCCGGCATTGAAGGCGAGGATCATCGACAGCGGTTGGCCGCAGCCCAGCCCCAGTCCCAGTGCGAAGGCTGCTGCTGCCAGCAGTACCGCGCTGGTGGTCAGCGGAAACATCATGAAGGCGACACCCGAGATCGCCAGCGCGCCGGCGAGCATTGCGCGTTCGCCGAAACGCTTGCTGATCGGCGGAATCGCCAGCCGGGTGATGAAGGCGGCTGCGCCGAAGGCGCCCATGATCAGGCCGATGGTGGTGGCGGTGAATCCCAGGCTGTGGCCGTAGATCGGCATGTAGAGATTGAACAGGTCGAGGCCGGTCATCACCGCGGCGTTCGACAGCAGTGCATTACGCATCGCGGGCAGCGCCAGCAGGTCTTTCATGTTGCGCGGTGCCTGTGTCCCGGCGCTGACGGGGGCGGTGTGCGGAATGGTGTGGCGCCGGGCCACCACGGCCAGGCCGCACAGCGCGGGGATCGCCGCCATGATCAGGAAGGTCGGCTGGTGCGATAACGTGTCGATCGACAGCCCGACGATGACCGGGCCCAGCACCGAGCCGGTGGATTCGCCAAGGCTGTAATAACTGAAGTTGCGGGTGCGGGTTTCGGCCGTCGACAGTTTGCCGACCAGGCTCTGTGTCGCCACCACCCACAACATGCTGGTGAAACCCCACAGCGGCGCGACGATGAACAGGATGGCCAGCGACGAAAAGAAAAACGGCAGCACCAGACTGATGGTGTACGAGCCGAGGCCCCAGTACATCAGCAACCGGTTGTCGAAACGGTCGGCGATGCGGCCGGCAGCGATGGCCAGCAAAAATGGCACCAGTCCATATAACGCAAACAGGATGCCGGTTTCAAAGGGGCCAGCGCCCATGTCGACCGCGTACAGCGTCATCAGGATGCGGCTGCCCTTCATCGTGATGAAGGTGATGCTGCAGAGGGAAAGGATCAGGACGAGCGGCATGGCGTGCGCCGATTATAACGGCGCGCGCGCAGCAGAATCGCTGCGACCATATCGCGGAATTTTGTTTGCGGCGTTGTTTGCCGGCCCTGACCCGTGGCGCGGGGTTTCAGGCCCTAGCCAGTGCGAAGGAGGAGCGTGCGCCGATGTGGCGGAAGTTGCGGCGCAGCCAGGCGTCGGCGCGGTCGCGGCCTTCCTTGCGCAGCGCGGCGATGAATCCGGCGTCGGTATTGAGCCGGCTGCTGACGTTCAGCTGGTTCATATAGTCCTCGGCGTCGATCATGTGCAGATTGAGGCGGCGCAGCTTGCGGTCGAGCCGGCCCAGCGACCAGTGGTCGCGTTCAGCTTCCTTCTTGGCCAGCGCGATGCCTTCCAGCTCGGAGGCGGCTGCTGCGTTGAAACTGATTTCGGTCAGGCGCTGGCGGATTTCGTCGGCGGTGGCCGGCGCGTCGCCGCGGCGGCGCGGATTAACGGCCACGATCAGCATGTCCGGCGCGTCGCAGTGATAAATCAGCGGGCGCAGCGGCGGGTTGGCGGTGAGTCCGCCGTCCCAGTAGGCTTCGCCGTTGATGACCACCGGCTGGTTGAACGACGGCAGGCAGGCCGAGGCCAGCAGTACGTCGAGCGATACTTCAGGCGTCGCGAAAATCCGTGCGCGGCCGGTGGCGATCTGCGTGGCGGCGACAAACAGCTTGATCGGGCTGTCTTCGCGGAACACGCTGAAGTCGATCTGCGCGGCGAGCACGTCGCGCAGCAGATTGAGGTTGAGGGGGTTGATCTGCCCCGGGGTCAGGAAACGCGACAGGAACATCAGCGCATCCATGGTCGGGCCGGCCTTGCGTCCGGCCGGATCGAAGGTCCAGCCGCCCGGCGGCGTGGTGGCCACCATGCGCTGCCAGAAGTCTTTCAGCGCGCGGATGCCGCCTTCGCGGCCCCCTTTGGCAAAGCCGTGGGCGAGTACGGTGCCGTTGATGGCGCCGGCGCTGGAGCCGCTGATGCCTTCGATGATGATGCGATCGTCTTCGAGCAGGCGTTCCAGCACGCCCCAAGTAAACGCGCCGTGGGAGCCGCCGCCCTGCAGCGCGAGGGTTACGCGTTTTTCAGGCATGGGTGACCTCCGCTGGCTTAACCGGACTTGGCCGGCATGAATAGCGTTCGATATCAGCCCGTCGGGCCCAAACGATGCGAGGCAGGCGCCTGCTGCTTGATCTTGACGCGACCGAACAGACTGCGCACGGTGTTGACGACGCTCAGGATCAGCTCGGCAATGTCTTCGCCGTGACGGATGGCGCCTTCAGCGCACAGGCGCTCGAAGGGGGTCAGGTTGATCCGGTCCAGCGGATTGCCGGGGAGCTGGGCGTTAGCGATAATGGGCTTAGTTACATTCATCTGAGATTCCTTTATATATTGCTTCACAATAATTAAGATAATATGAAAATATAAATATTTTTCATATATTTACGATGCTAATTAGAGCATATCCAGTTATAAATGTTGCATCGCAATAGCTGTTAATTCTTGACAGATTCAGTTAAGAAATATTGCCTTCCACGCACGGATTTGGCGCAAAACGGGCCTGATGGTGCGTTGGCACACATTGCTGTGTGTGGAAAGTCACACTGCTGCGCACGAATGTGTGCTCTGGAGTAAAAAAAAGTCGGACGTCCGGTCTGGCTGGCCGGTTGCGCCAGCGCGATGCATCATGCCGGGCATGATCAAAAATCAGGAATTCGCCACCATCCGTAGCTGGGTTGATGCCGCGCAACGCATCGTGGTGCTCACCGGCGCGGGGATTTCCACCGATTCCGGCATTCCGGATTTCCGTGGACCGCAGGGCGTATGGACCCTCAACCCCAAGGCCGAAAAAATGTCGGACATCCGTTATTACGTGTCCGATCCCGAAGTGCGCCGCCTGTCCTGGCAGTCGCGACTCGCGCATCCGGCGTGGACCGCGGCGCCGAATGCCGGCCATCGCGCGCTGGCTGAACTTGAACAACGCGGCAAACTGCACGCGCTGATCACCCAGAACATCGACGGCCTGCACCAGCGCGCCGGTGTTTCAGCGGAACGGGTCATCGAAGTGCACGGTACGCTGCACACGGTGATGTGCCTCGGCTGCGGCTGGCGCGGCCCCATGCAGCAAACCCTGGACCGTGTGCGCGCCGGCGAAGAAGATCCCGCCTGTCTTGAATGCAGCGGCCTCTTGAAAAGCGACACCATTTCCTTCGGCCAGCAACTGATTCCCGAAGTGATTGAACGTGCAATGACTGTTGCGGCCGAAGGCGATCTGTTCATCGCCATCGGCTCCACGCTGCAGGTTTATCCGGTGGCGGCCGCGGTGCCGCGCGCGCTGGATGCCGGCGCGCGGGTGCTGATCATCAATGCCGAGGCGACACAGTTTGATGGGGTGGCGGATGCGGTGGTAAGGGTGCCGATTGGCGAGGTGTTGCCGCGCCTGTGCGCCGACAACTAAAAATATCAATTGTTTTGCGGATTCGCCTCTTGATTTGCTCTTTCTTCAAACCACTAAAGAACGATTCGATTGCTGCGTTATCCCCGCAGTTTCCGCGTCGTCGCATGCCGCGCTCAAGATGATGCTCGCGGCAGAAGCGCCGCCGGGCGCCGCCGCCAGCTTGTGATCCCTGACCTGTTAAGCCGCAACCCGCTTCGGCCCGCCCCGTCCCGCCGCCAGCGCCGCAATCTCCCTGACATCCTTCGCATTCTCAAAATCCTGGATCGCCGCATACAGCCGCGCGACGTTGTCCGATGACAGCGCGCGTGCGGCGCAGTTGTCGAATTTTTCCTTGAGCTTGTCTGCGGGAAGCGGTTTGTCGACGCTGCGGCCCAGGGCCTGGTCGGTCTTGGTGCTGACCACGCGGCCGTCGGTCATCGTGACTCTGACTTCGGCGGCGAAGTGGTTGTCGGCGGGGAATTGTTCGGTGGTGTAGGTCGTGGAATGGATCTTCGGCAGGATGGCGCGGGTGGCCGGATCTTTCCAAGTGTCGCCTTCGAACTGCTCGATTTTGACGGTGCGGTCCTTCAGCGCGCGTGCCAGCGTGTACTGCACGCTGAACTTGGCGTCGAGCGAAGACTGGGGATCGGGGCGGTTGGTGTGTTCCAGCCGGCGCGGATGGGTCCAGGATTCGATTTTTGCGACATTGTCCGGCGTCAGCTTGTGTTGGTGCACTAACTGAAGCATGCAGTCGATGGCCGGATGTGTGCTGCCGCAGCAGGGGTAGGACTTGATGGCGATGCCGGGGCGGGTGATGTCCAGCGGCTTGGCCCAGGCCGGGATGGTTTTCTCCGTATCGTAATTGCCGGCGCCGTTGAAGACTTCGAAATAACCCTGCTTGTGTTCAAAGGCTTTCGGCCCGGCAGTGAAACCGTCGCGTGCCATCAGCGCCGCGAACAGTCCGTTGCGGGAGCAGTGCCCGACATGCAGCGGTTTGGTCATGGTGCCGAAATTGGATTTGATGCCGCTGGAAAAAGAGGCGGCGATCGACAATGCGGTGGCGGTCTGATCGACGGACAGTTTCAGCAGGTGGGCGCAGGCCGCTGCAGCGCCGAACACGCCGAGGGTGGCCGTTGGATGCCAGCCCCGGGTGTATTGATAGAAGTTGACCGCCATCGACAGCTTGCACTCGGTTTCAAAACCGGCGACATAGGCGGCAATAAAATCCTCGCCGCTTGCACCGATGTCATCGGCGAGCGCGAACAGCGCAGGCAGTACGGGCGCGGAGGGATGGCCGCCCAGCGTGTTGTTGCAGTCATCGAAATCCAGTGCGTGTGAGGCGGTGCCGTTGACCAGCGCGGCATCCAGTGCGCTGATGCGGCGTGCATGGCCGAACACCAGTGACGGACCGCTGCTGCTGCCGGACACGCCCAGCGTAATGCGGGTGGCGTCTTCAGCGGCGCCGGCGAGGGTTACGCCGACGGTGTCGAGAATACCGACTTTTGCCCAGTGCACGGCATCGGCCGGCAGGGTGCTGTATTGTAAGTTATTGATTTTATTGGATAATTCAGTGGCGAAGCTCATGGTCGTTCTCCTCTGCATAGCGGACACAAAATGCGCGGTCCGCGCGGAAATCAGTGGCGGAAGAGAGTGGGAGTCGAACCCACACAGGACCGCTCGCGGCCCCTACCGGGTTTGAAGTCCGGCCGCCCCACCGGGAGCGATTCCCTTCCAGAGTTGCCATTGTAAAGCGGCATGACATCCCGGCGAAATGATGTTCCAGACTGTGGTGCGTGGCGATTGGTGGAGAGGGGCGGGGGCGTTATACTTTTGCCGCATTCACAAATTCAATAACTTCAATAACTGGAGGAGTTCATGAACATGTCACGCTGTTTTGCCGTGGTGCTGGCGGGGGCGCTGGCCGCTTCGGCCGTGGTGTCGCAGGCTGCAGGTTATCCGGACAAACCGATCGAAATGATCGCTGCGGGCAGTGCCGGCGGCGGACTGGACCTGACGGCGCGTGCGATGGAAGCGGCCTTGCGCGAGGCCAAACTGTTTCCCGAAACCTTCGTTATCAAAAACGTTGGTGGTGCCGGCGGCAACGTGGCCCGGGCCCAGGTCAACCAGAAAAAAGGCGACGGCCATGTGCTGTACGTCGAATCCAACCGCATTTACGTCAACCGCATTGTCGGCACGACGCCGCTGACGCATAACGACGTGACGCCGATCGGCCGGCTGATCACCGAATACGTGGCCTGGGTGGTGCGCGCCGATTCGCCGTTCAAGTCGCCGAAGGACATTTTCGACAAGCTGAAACAGAATCCGGAGTCGGTGGTGTTCGGGGTTGGCACGGTGCCGAGCAATGACCAGATGAACATCCTGCGTCCGGTGATGGCCGCCGGCATTGATCCGAAAAAGATCAAGGTGGTGTCATTCAAGAGCGGCGGCGACCTGACAATCCAATTGCTGGGCGGTCATATCCCGGTGATTTCCACCGGACTGTCGGAAGCGATCGAGCAGGTCAAGGCGGGCAAGGTGCGGGTGATCGCGGTGTCTGCCCCCAATCCCCTGCCGGGAGATCTGGCCAAGGTGCCGACCTGGCGTTCGTTGGGCATCGATGTTTCGATCCTGCACTGGCGCGGCGTGTTTGCGCCGCCGGGCATTTCGAAGGAAGTGGTCGCGTACTGGGACAAGACCCTGGGCCAGATGGCAAAAAGCGAGGCATGGAAAAAGCAGCTGGAAAAACATGGCTGGTTTGATGCCTATGCCGACTCGGCGACCTTCAAAAAAGACCTGGACGCGGAAGAGAAGGTCTACACCGAAATCCTGACCGATCTCGGCATGAACAAGGGCCTCAAGAAATAAGCTGTTTGAAAAAGCAGCCTGGGTTTACCGTAAAACCGCCGGCTTCAACCGGCGGTTTTTTTATGGCTTGCGTGCAGCGCTGAGCAGTACCGGTGCGATCTCGACCGTATTTTTCCCGTCAGTCAGCCATACCGTGCCGTCCTGCACCGTGCATTGCAGTTGCATCGTGCGCTGTGCCAGTGCCGCCATGGCCTGGGTCGCGGCCTGCGGCAGTTCAATGACGGTCAGGTTGTCCGGGCGCGAGAGTCCGGACTGGACGTCCTGCCACCAGCGTTCGGCGCCACGGCCGTAGGCGTAGATACGTACTTGAGCGGCGCGGCCGCAGGCTTTGCGCACGGCTTTTTCGTCGGGCAGGCCGACCTCGATCCACAGCTGGATTGCGCCGGTGAGATCTTTTTCCTGGACAGCGGGTTCGTCTTCGCTGCTCAGTCCCTTGCCGAAGGCGAGGGCCTCGCTGGCGTTCAGCGCGAAGGCCAGCAGCCGCGCCATCATGCGTTCATCGGTTTCCGAGGGATGGCGCGCCAGCACCAGCGCATGGCTGGCGTAATAACCCCGGGCCATGTCGGTGATGGTCAGGTCGATCTTGAAGATGGTTGCGTTGAGCGCCATGAGTTGGGTAATGTGCCGCGATGTTGAAAGAAAACGAAGTGATTGCTGCAACCCGCAACTGGCTGGAGAAAGCCGTGATCGGCCTCAACCTGTGTCCGTTTGCGCGCGCAGTATACGCCGGAGACCGCATCCGTTATGTCGTCAGCGATGCGACAACCATCGAGGCGCTGCTGGAAGTGCTGGCAGCGGAGCTGGAAGTGCTGGCAGAAACGGATGAGAGCAAAACCGAAACCACGCTGCTGATCCACCCGCTGGTGCTGGGCGATTTTCTCGAATACAACGATTTTCTCGAAATGGCGGATCAACTGGTCGAGGAGCTGGATCTCGACGGCGAGTTGCAGGTGGCGAGTTTTCATCCGCAGTACCAGTTCGCCGACACCGATCCCGACGACGTCGACAACTGTACCAACCGTTCGCCGTATCCGACGCTGCACCTGCTGCGTGAATCCAGCGTCGAGCGCGCGGTAGCCGCGCATCCCGACACCGAACAGATTTACCGCGACAACATCAAGACCCTGCGCCAGCTCGGCCGCGAGGGCTGGGCGCGGCTGGACGTCGGTCCGCCGCAGAAACCCTGAAGCAGGCAGCGCTTATTTCAGACGAGCAGCCACGGCTTCCGCCGCGCGTCTGGCAT
>CAMBCD010000034.1 GCA_945863085.1 Bordetella parapertussis | reverse complement strand
TCATCCGCCGCCTTGACGATGGCATTGCCCTTCTTTTTGTCGAGCACGCCCAGCGCCATGTTGGTGAGTGCCGCGGCTTTTTTCACCATGATCTGCGCATGCACCACCGGCATCGGCATGGTCTCGCCGGGAAAATGGAAGTGGTGCAGGCTGCGCTCGGTCTGCGCGCCCCACAGCATGTGGTCGGGAACCTCGATGTCACCCATCGTGTCGTGTTCAGTGCGGAATTTGGCCATGGCAATGTGTTATAAAATAGTTAATAAAAACAATTACTTACGGATATTCGGCAACATTTACAGCAGAGGACGCTGCTCACCGCGCTGGGCATTGGCATCAGCCACCGTCAGCGCCGTCATGTTGACGATGCGGCGCACGGTCGCGCTGGTGGTCAGCACATGCACCGGCTTGGCGGCGCCGAGCAGGATCGGTCCGACAGTGATGCCGTCGCCTGAAGAAGTCTTCAGCAGGTTGAAGGCAATGTTCGCCGCATCCAGCGTCGGCATGATCAGCAGATTCGCCTGACCCTTCATCCGCGCATTGGGGAAGGCCTTCATGCGGATCTCTTCCGACAGCGCCGCATCGCCATGCATCTCGCCCTCGACTTCAAGGTTGGGTGCGCGTTCGCGGATCAGCGCCAGAGCGCTGCGCATCTTGCGCGCAGTCGGCGAATCCGCCGAACCAAAACTCGAGTGCGACAGCAGCGCGACTTTCGGCACCAGGCCGAAACGGCTGATTTCCTCGGCGGCAAGCAGGGTCGACTCGACGATCTGCTCGGCGGTGGGATCAAAGTTGACATAGGTGTCGCAGATGAACACGGTACGGCCGGGCAGCATCACCATGTTCATCGCGGCAAAGTGCTGCACGCCGGGGCGTTTGCCGATGACCAGGTCGATGAAACGCAGGTGGCCGTCGTAACGGCCGAACAGGCCGCAGAGCATGGCGTCTGCCGCGCCCAGGCGCATCATCATCGCGCCGATCAGCGTGGTACGGCGGCGCATGTCGAGTTTGGCGATGTCCGGCGTCACGCCGCGACGCTCGCCGAGGCGCTGGTATTCGGTCCAGTACTCGCGGTAACGCGGATCGTCGCTGGGATCGATCAGCGTGTAATCACGGTCGCGCTGCAGGCGCAGGCCCAGCCGCTCGACGCGGGTGCGGATCACTTCGGGACGACCAATCAGGATCGGACGCACGATGCCTTCGTCGACGGCGACCTGCACCGCGCGCAGCACGACTTCCTGTTCGCCCTCGGCATAAACCACGCGCTTGGGCGATTTTTTTGCCGCGGCGATCACCGGCTTCATGATCAGGCCGGAGTGGTAGACCACTTCATTCATGCGCTGCACGTAGGCGTCGAAATCGGTGATCGGACGCGTCGCGACACCGCTGGCCATCGCCGCTTTCGCCACTGCCGGCGCCACGGTGCTGATCAGCCGCGGATCAAAGGGCCGCGGAATCAGGTAGTCGGGACCGAACTTGAGATCCTGTTCGCCGTAAGCGGCAGCAACGATGTCGGACTGCTCGGCCTGGGCCAGCGCTGCGATGGCGTTGACCGCGGCGATTTCCATGTCGCGGTTGATGGTGGTAGCACCGACATCCAGCGCGCCGCGGAAAATGAAGGGGAAACAAAGGACGTTGTTGACCTGGTTCGGATAATCCGAGCGGCCGGTCGCCATCACCGCGTCGGGCCGCACTTCTTTCACCAGCTCGGGCAGGATTTCCGGTTCCGGATTGGCGAGCGCCAGGATCAGCGGCCGCTCCGCCATCAGCTTGACCCATTCGGGCTTCAGCACCTTGCCCGCGGACAGCCCGAGGAAGGCGTCAGCGCCGGCCATCACGTCGGCCAGCTTGCGCGCTTTGGTATCGATGGCATAACGCGCCTTCTCGTCATCCATCAGTTCGGTGCGACCCTTGTAGACCACGCCGACGATGTCGGTGACAGTGATGTTTTCTTTTTTCAGGCCCAGCGACACCAGCAGGTCGAGGCAGGCCAGCGCCGCGGCGCCGGCGCCGGAAACCACCAGCCTTATTTTTGAGATGTCCTTGCCGACGACCTTCAGGCCGTTGGTGAAGGCCGCGCTGACGATGATCGCGGTGCCGTGCTGGTCGTCATGGAATACGGGGATCTTGCAGCGTTTGCGAAGCTCGCGCTCGACGATGAAACACTCCGGCGCTTTGATGTCTTCAAGGTTGATGCCGCCGAAGGTCGGCTCAAGTGAGGCGATGATGTCGACCAGCTTGTGCGGATCGAGCTCGTTGATTTCGATGTCAAAGACGTCGATGCCGGCGAATTTCTTGAACAGCACCGCCTTGCCTTCCATCACCGGCTTCGCCGCCAGCGGGCCGATGTTGCCGAGGCCCAGCACGGCGGTGCCGTTGGTGATCACCGCAACCAGGTTGCCGCGCGCGGTGTAAAGACTGGCATCCGCCGGGTTGGCGGCGATTTCCTCGCATACCTTGGCAACACCTGGCGTGTAGGCCAGCGCCAGATCGCGCTGGTTGACCAGACCCTTGGTCGGAGTGACTGCGATTTTTCCCGGAACCGGGAAGCGGTGATATTCAAGCGCCGCTTTGCGGAGTTGATCATCAGGCATTTGCAAAGACCGCCTTTCAAAATTCAGCCGCAAGCCGCGTGGCTTTGCGGGAGCGGAATTATACCGTAGCCCCCTGCGCCGCCCTGAAGCTGGACGACGGTGCCGCCGCCCGCACCGCAACGGGGCGCAGTGGTGGCGCGGGCACCCGCACGGTGCCCTTACACCCTGCAGAAACGCCCATTCGGCTTGCCTGCGCACTGCCGGTGCAGTGGCACAGGAATTGCTGAACCTTGATACACGCATACACGGCCATCGCCGCCGTGCATGCCATTCACCGGAGAATCCCATGCACATCCTGTTCCGCCTGATCGCTGCCGCAGTATTTGCCGCCATGCCACTGGCATCGACCGCCTATCCGACAAAACCCGTGCGCATGATCATTCCCTTTCCGCCGGGCGGCGCCTCTGATTATGTCGGACGCGCCGTATCACAGGGCTTGGCGGAAATGTGGGGACAAAACGTGGTGGTGGACAATCGCGGCGGTGCGGGCGCCACCATCGGCACCGGGTTGGTGGCGAAGGCTCCGCCTGACGGTTACACACTGTTGATGGGCGTCAACGCCGGCGTAGTCATCGCGCCAAGCATTTATCCGGAACTCAGCTACGATCCTCGGAAGGATCTGCTGGCACTGTCCTCGTTCGCACTGTCGCCGCAATTGCTGGTGGTCACCAACGGGCTGCCGGTGAAATCGGTGAAAGATCTGGTCGCGCTGGCCAAGGCCAAACCCGATCAACTCTCGTTTGCGTCCTCCGGCAACGGCGCACTGCCGCACCTGGGTGCGGCGATGTTCAACATGATGACGGGGATCAAGGCGGTACATGTGCCGTACAAGGGCAGCGGCCCCGCCCTGCCGGACCTGATCGCCGGCCGCACGCAATACATGATCGACATCATCGTATCGGCGCTGCCGCTGGTGCAGTCCGGCAAGCTGCGCATGCTTGCGGTCACCACTGCCAAACGTTATCCCACGCTGCCCGATGTGCCCACCGTTGCAGAAAACGGATTGCCCGGTTACGAAGCCGCACAGTGGTACGGGCTGTTTGCGCCGGCAGGTCTGCCGGCACCGATCGCCAAAAAAATTGAAGCCGACACCCTGCTGCTGCTCGACAATAAACCGCTGCGTGCCGGCCTGTCCCTGCGCGGCGCCGAAATGATGTATGGTAATTCCGCGCAGTTCACCGCGGTGGTCAAACAGGACATCGCGAAATGGGCGAAAGTAGTCAAGGAAACCGGCGCCCGTGCGGACTGAACTGCAGGATTGCTGACTCAGGGTTCCGGATTGAGGATTGAGGGGGAGTGGTGGAAATCAATATTGCGGAAGTGCTGGCGGAAGTGACGGCGGCCTGCCACCGTTATGAACAGGCGCTGGTCGGCAACGATGTCGCGGTGCTCGACGAGTTGTTCTGGCGGAGCCCGCACACCGTGCGTTACGGTGCAGCAGAACTGCTCTACGGCCACGAGGAAATCGCCCGTTTCCGCGCTGCGCGGCCCTCCGCGGGACTCGAGCGCGCGGTACTGCGCGAGGTCATCACCACCTACGGCCGCGATTTCGCAACATCGAGCCTCCACTTTGACCGCGGCGGCCGCATCGGCCGCCAGATGCAAAGCTGGGTCCGCCTGCCCGAAGGCTGGCGAGTTGTGGCCGCGCATGTCAGCATGATGTAGAACCCGTCTCAAAAACACCTGCGCTTGCCGGGATTGCGTTGCCCGCTACGTTTCTCCCCGCCTTACCATCCAACTTGTCACCCAAGCAAGGTCTCGTCGAAGCCTCGCGGGCGTCCGTGGGTGCCTCATACCCCTGCGCTCGGCAGGTTTTTGAGATGGGTTCCAGCCACCGGCCGGGCACCACTGCCCGCGTTTGTGCTAACGTTGCGCTGCTTTTTTTGCAGCACCCCGGCAACGTGTCAGCAATGTGAACTTCATGACCCAGGCAAATTCCGGCTCATTTTCCAGCTCAGGCGCCGATCTTTATCCTGAAATCGAGCCTTACAACAGCGGCATGCTGGCGCTAGACGGCCGGCATCGCATGTATTTCGAGGAGTCCGGCAATCCGCGCGGCGCAGCGGTGCTGTTCCTGCATGGCGGCCCCGGTGCCGGCGCGGCACCCGCACACCGGCGTTTTTTCGATCCGGCACATTACCGCATCATCATTTTTGACCAACGCGGCGCCGGACGCTCAACACCGCTGGGCGAAGTCACTGACAACACCACGCCGCTGCTGGTTTCGGACATCGAGCAACTTCGCGAAAAACTCGGCATCGAACGCTGGCTGGTGTTCGGCGGCTCCTGGGGCAGCACGCTGGCGCTGGCCTACGCCGAGGCCCACCCGCAGAACTGCACCGGACTGATCCTGCGCGGTATTTTCCTGTGCCGTGACAGTGAAATCGACTGGTTTCTCTACGGCCTGCGCAACATCTTTCCCGAAGCCTGGCATGCCTTCACTGCGCCGATTCCGGAGGCAGAACGCGGCGACCTGCTCAGTGCCTACCACCGCCGGCTGACCGATCCCGACCCGGCAGTACACATGCCGGCGGCGCGCGCGTGGAGCACTTACGAAGGCTCGTGTTCCACGCTGCTGCCGAGCCCGGAAACCGTGGCCTATTTCGCCGGCGATGTAGTGGCGCTGGGCTTGGCGCGCATCGAAGCGCATTATTTCAAGCACGACATTTTCCTGCCGCGGAACTCGCTGCTGGACAATGTCGGCCGCATCCGCAACATTCCCGGCGTCATCGTCCAGGGCCGTTACGACGCGGTCTGCCCCATCGTGTCTGCCGAGGATCTGCATCGCGCCTGGCCGGAAGCGGAATACATCATCGTGCCCGATGCCGGACATTCGGCATGGGAGCCCGGCATCTGTGCCGAACTGGTCCGGGCCGCCGAAAAATTCAAACAAATCACAAAGGGAGAATGACATGAAACTCGTGACCTACTCGACGGGCAAACGCAGCCCGTCAAAAATCGGCGTGATCGCAGCCGATGGCAGCATCATCGACCTCGAAGCGGCGGCAAAAAAAGCTCGCGTCAAACTGCCCTTTGGCAGCAGCGACATGGTTGCCCTGGTTGCCGCCGGGAAAAGCGGCCTCGCACTGGTGAAAAAAGCGGTGTCAAACGTGAAGACCGGCCACCACAAAATGAACAAGGTCACGCTGCACGCACCGATTCCGCGTCCGCGCAAAAACGTGTTCTGCGTCGGCTGGAATTATGTCGAACATTTCGAGGAAGGCGCCAAGGCGCGGCCGCATGTGACTGAACTGCCGAAACATCCGGCGTTTTTCAGCAAGCAGCCGCTGTGTGTCAACGCCCCCTACGGCGAAGTGCCCTCGCACCCCGGCATCACCGAAAAACTCGACTGGGAAGTGGAAATGGCCGTGGTCATCGGCAAGGGCGGCAGCAACATCAAGGAAGCCGATGCGATGAAACACATCTACGGCTACATGATTGCCAACGACGTGTCGGCGCGCGAAGTGCAGCGCCAGCACGGCCAGCAGTGGTTCAAGGGCAAGAGCCTCGACGGGCACTGCCCGATGGGGCCGTGGCTGACGACTGCGGACGAAGTGAAAAACCCGCAGAACCTGCGCATCACCTGCCGCGTCAACGGTGTGACCAAGCAGGATTCCAACACCAGCTATATGTATTTCAAGCTGCCGCGACTGATCGCCGAACTGTCGGCGGGCCTGACGCTGGAACCCGGCGACCTGTTCCTGACCGGCACGCCGGCCGGTGTGGGACACGCGCGCAATCCGCCGGAATTCATGAAGGCCGGGGATATTCTGGAAACGGAAGTGGAAGGGCTGGGGATACTGCGCAACAAAATTGGGGCGAAATAAGTCGGCCCGAAATAGATATCTTCGACTTCTTTGCTCCAATAAAAAACGCCCAATTACTTGGGCGTTTTTTTCATGCTGTCAGCTGCCGCCTTGCCCGCCGACTGCAGGCTCTCCAATCCGCTCTTCTGCATCTCCAGGGTCTTGATGGTCATCTGCAGCATGCCGGTGTTCATGGTCAGCCAGGTTTCAACGGCTTTCAGTTCGGCGATTTTTTTCTCGAGATCCTCGACATTCATCGTCGGCGCGATCATGCCCGGCATGGGAAAACCCATCGGGTTCCACATTTTCTGCATGAATTCGAAAAAATCCTTGGGTACGTCTTGGTCAGCCATGGTCGTTCCCCTGTATTACAGGAATAGGTGTTAAGGGGATTATAGGCCGCGGAGTTTATCGGCGGCGGGCCGGCATCCGCCGCTACAAATAAAAATGGCGCCCCTGTCAGGGCGCCATGCGAGGATCGCGGGAATTATTCGCCGAGCAGCGAGTCGGTATGGCGGGCGGCAACGCGTATCCGCGCGGCTGCCGGTGCCGGTTCGGCAAACGCGGCAACGACGCGCTGCAGGCGCTGCTTCTCGCCCAACACCTTGTTTGTATAGGTGTCGTTGTCGTCGCCCAGGGCGCCGGCATACATCTGCAGCGCAATACTCAGGTTGCCGGTACGGGACAGGTATTCGCGGAGGATGCGGGTGCCGACACGGATGTTGGATTCCGGGTCAAACACCGCTTTTTCACCGCCAAACTCGGCCAGCTTGTCGCCATGGAATTTCGGGATGATCTGCATCAGCCCTTTGGCGCCGACGCCGCTTTCGGCAATCGGGTTATAGCGCGACTCGACTGCAATCACCGCCATGATCAGCAGGGGATCCAGATTGACCCGGGCGGCTTCGGCATGGGCGATCTGCACGAACTCCAGCGTCACGTCCTGGGACACCTTGTAGCGCTTGGCCAGGAACTCGGCCAGCGCCTCGTGCCGGGCGGCGTCAGGATGCACGGCCGGCGCAGGCGGCGGCGCGAGCACGCGGCTGGATACGGCCTTGGCTTCGCTTTCGACGGCGGCATAGGCGGATTCCAGCCATTGGGCGCCGTAACGTTCGTGGAGCAGCAGAGTCAGGGCGGAGAAGCTGGCGATCAGCATCACCAGGGTGACCATCTTGCGGGTCCAGTGCGGCGTTGCCGCGATCTGAACCTGGGTCGATAATTCGGGGGATATTTCTGAAATCGATTTTGCGAACATGCAAAACCTCCTTTTGGGAGTGGCGCCGGCACGGGGCAGGCGCCTTCAGCTGGTGTTACCTCGCTACGGTAACGGGTGTCTCCTTGTTCACTCGGTCAGCCGACAACCACTATAGGTTGTGGGCCACTCAAAAAAACTGGCTAATTCTAGATGTTCAGACCCTGTGCCGCAACCCTGAAAGCGGAATTTCATGGGCTTGGGGGAAATGGCCGGGGGCGGAGTTTAACGGCATTGTCCATCGCGGCGCAATAAAAATATAAGCTATTGTTTTTAAACAATATTTATAGTTTTATCCGCTAAAATCAAGGCAATAACGAGAAAATAGCAGGGATTTGAGCCGCACTGCGGCAAAGAGTTCACTGACGCAGTGATTGCGCTCGGACACAGTCTAAATATTCAATAAAAACAAATATTTATAATTCATCCTGGGGATCAGGAAGCGGCGGACTCTGTCGCGCCGCCCAGGTTCGGAGTGCCGCCTCATAGTTAGTGAGTGCTACCCAATAACGATCATAAACACAGGGGTCGCAACCACTTTGACAGCACTCCCAGGGCTCGGGAGCCGGCGGTTTTTCAGGTTTGGGATCGAGGTCCGGCGTCATGGGTCAGCGCAAATCCTCCGGCAAACGCTGGTCCGGAAAACGCCGGCGGAACTCGGCGACCAGCGCCTCGGCATCCGCGGTTTGGCCGGCGCGACGCAGTTCGGCAATGCGTTGCAGCCATTTTCCCGGCGGTTCGCGGACCAGGTCCTGCCACAACGGACGGGCCGGCGCGGCCGACAGGGCCGCCGCCGGTGCCACAGGTTTGGTCGATGCCGACCCGCCGGCACCGCTAGACATATCCGCCATGGGCGCGGGCGCCGATCGCATTTGTGGCTGAGGCGGCGCGCTGTCACGACGGGCACCGGCACTGTCTTCTGCGCGTATCGGCTCGGCGGCGACCGCTTTGGCGCGGGACTCGCTGCCGGACACCATGCCCTGCTCCGCTTCAGTGGCACGCCCGGCGGCAGCGCGCTCGAAAGTCTGCACTGGTGCGTGCCCAGCTTTCGCCGCCGGTTCAGCCGGTGCCGCAGCCGGCGGCGGCGTGGCTGACCGGCGCTTGGACATGGCTTCCGGCGCCGTTGCGGTTGGCGGTTCAGCGATTTCCCTTTTTACGATCTCGCTTTGCATCCTGGCTGCCGGGGCTTCCGCCGGCGGTGGCATCATCGCTTCCGGGCGATCCGCCCCCCGCTCGCGCATCATCGTCACCACACTGACCGACAGCACGACCACCGCGGCCAGCGAGACCGGCACCGCCCAGCGCCGGGCGCCGCTACGGCGCGGACCAGCAGCGACCTCGCGCCGGGCCGCAGCGCGGATGGCATCATCCAGATGCGCGGGTGGCGCGGCATCCGCGCCGGCGCGATACAGCGCCGCCAGCTGCGGATCCTGCTCCATGTCCGGTCCGGGCGTCATTGCCATGCCTGCATCCCCTGCCGCAGTTTCGCCAGCGCATAACGCAGCCGGCTTTTTGCCGTTTCACGGGTCACGCCAGTGGCGGCGGCAATTTCCTCAATACTCAACCCGCCCTCCTGCTGCAACACAAAAGCCGCGCGTTGTTCATCGGGCAGGGCATCGAGCAAAACCAGCAGTTGCGCCGCCTGCTGCCGGGATGTGGCGCTGACTTCAGGCTCAACGCTGCGCGGCGCCACCGGTTCGTCGACGGACAGGGACTCGTCATCCAGCGATACGCCGGCATCGTCGCGGCGAAAGTGGTCCATCAGCCGGTTGTGGGCAATCCGGTAGAGCCAGGTCGAGAATTTCGCCTGCACCGTGTAGCCGGCGCGGGCGCGGATCAGGTTCATCCACACATCCTGGAACATTTCGTCGGCCAGCGCTGCGTTGCGGCACTGGCGCAGCAAATATCGATAAATGCCGCCTTTATGACGACTGTAGAG
This sequence comes from Bordetella parapertussis, assembly GCA_945863085.1. The sequence goes on along the minus strand of CAMBCD010000034.1, from coordinate 4,527 downwards.
CACATCAAAAGCCGCCGCATCGCCGTCGCGATAACCGAGCATCAGCGCTTCATCGGTGGCAACGGTGTCCGTGGGCATAACGGGGTGCCAGTATGCAGAAGCCTCCGCATGCCGGCAACCCGCTTGTGCTGCTGCAGCCACTCCGGAATCAACGAGGAGGAAATCAACGTGGGTAAGATTAACGAGGGTCAGGCGCAAACCGGGCCGGAAAGGGCGAGGGAAACGGATCCGGCCGCGCCACTGACGGCACCCGGATCACGCCCTGCGCCACCAGGTTGCGATGGCTGTCGTAATAAATGGTGATGACCTCGGCCGGCGTCGCCGTGGCGCGCTCGAATTCGGTGTAGGTCACCACCGAGGTTTCGTGGCGGCCGTGGCCGGTGCCCAGGCGCGCGGATTTCTGCGCAGCCGTTGCCGGCGCTTCGGCGCGCGCGGCCGCGCCGGCGCCACTGGCCATGTCGCGTGCCGGGCCGGCGGGACTGCGATCTTCCGCGGCGGCTGCCGGATACAGAGAATCGGCCTCCGCACTGCGCGCCAGCCGCGGTGGTGGCGAGTACTGCACCACCGGCTCCGGTTTTTTGCGGAATACCGCGACACCGATCACGCCGACATGGTCGGGGCGCCCGGTACGCGCGGCGTAGGAATCGGGCAGTGCGGTGAAATAAAACGCGGCGGTGCGCTCCAGGCTCTTGCGCCAGCCTTTGACGCCGAAACCCTGATGCGCTCCCAGCACGTAGCCGCTTTGCTGCCAGTCGGCGGTCTCGCCGGTGATCACATCCACTCCGTCGATTGAAACCACGGTCAGGATGTCCGTCCGCTGCCGGTTGCGCAGGCGGATTTCATACTCGTTGCCGGGATGGCCGACGACATAATGCCGCCCTTCGTGGATATACACCGGCAGCGTGCGGTTTTGCGCACGGTCGTACACCACAACATCGGCAATATTGCCCACTGCCGCAGCAGGCAGTGACAGCAGGCTGGCGGCCAATGCCGCCACAACAACGGTGCATTTCATGATGACTCCTTGATTGGGTTGCGCGGAACGCCCGCGACCCTGCTGCAAACGCGGTTCGACACAAAAAGGGGTTAAACGCCGCTGTGATAAATTGAAGCCATGGATGAACTTGTACTGCGCGGTATGGCGAAGTGGCCGAACGTACCCTCCGTCTACGGCTGGTTATCGCTCGACCGCCGCGGCCACTGGCTGCTGAAAGGCGAACGCGTCGCCAATCCGGGCATCGCCGCCTTTTTCGGCCGCAACTACAGCTGTGATGAACAGGGCCGCTGGTTTTTCCAGAACGGGCCGCAGCGCGTTTATGTCGCCTTGGATTACACGCCGCACATTTTCCGCATCACTTCCGCGCCGGGGGCCGCATTGGCGCTGGCCTCGCACAGCGGTGCCGCAGTCAGCGTAATCAAGGCCGCCTATATTGATGACGCAGGGCTGCTGCTGCTCGACACCGATCTCGGCATCGGACTGATGCATGACGCCGACCTCGAAACACTGGTGCCACGCTTCAGCAGTTCCGGCGGACTGTCCGGCGAAACGGCGCTGGCAGCAACACTGGATACTTTGCAGGCCGGACGTGATGCCGCACTGGAGCTCTTGCTGGAAAAATCCCGCATCCCCGTGAAACCGGTACGCGCTGCCGACATTCCCGCACGTTTTGGTTTTGTGCCACGACCCGTGCAGCCCGCGGGACAGGAAGAGTGTTATTAGAATTGTTCCGAATTGCCCCATTACCAAAATACGACACTGAAAAATAATCATGATTGATTTACGCACCGACACCGTCACCCAGCCAACCGCGGCCATGCTCGCGGCCATGCAATCCGCCACCCAGGGCGACGATTCCCGCGACGGCGATCCGACCGTCATCAAACTCGAGGCGCTGGCCGCAGCACGCACCGGCAAGGAAGCCGGGCTCTACATGCCCAGCGGCACGATGACCAACCTGGTCGCGGTGCTCGCACACACGCCGCGCGCGGGAGAAGTACTGCTTGAGCGCGGCGCACACATGCTCAACACCGAACTCGGCGGCCTCGCCGCGGTAGCGGGGGTGTTCTACAAGGGCATCCCCGGCAAACGCGGCGCAATGGATGAAGCCGCATTGCGCGAAGCGGTGCGGCCGATGACGCGCAATAATTTCGGCACCGCGCTGATCTGCATGGAAACCACGCACAACGGCGCCGGCGGCATGGTGCTGCCGCTGGCACACATGCAAATGGTGCACGAACTCGCGGCACAACACGGCATCCCCGTGCACACCGACGGCGCGCGGCTGTTCAACGCTGCGGTTGCACTGGGGGTATCGGCGGCAGACATCGCGCGCCATACCGACTCGGTGTGTTTCTGCGTATCCAAAGGACTGTCTGCGCCGGTCGGCTCGGTGCTGTGCGGATCAAGCGCCTTCATCGAACGCGCACGGCCATTCCGGCGCATGGTCGGCGGCAACATGCGCCAGGCCGGATCGATCGCTGCAGCCGGCATTGTTGCGCTGGAAACCATGATGGAGCGCCTGAAAGACGATCACGCGACAGCAAAAAAGCTCGCGACCGGATTCCATGCCATCGATACCTCGCTGGCCGATCCGGCCGACGTCGAAACCAATATCGTGCGGGTCAATGTGCGCGCCAGCGGTCGCAACGCTGCGTCATGGGCAGAAGATTTCAAGGCGCGTGGCATCGCCGTCAGTCCGGCGGATTCGGTTTCACTGCGCTTCGTGACTCACCGTCACATCAGCAACACGGATGTCGATGCAGCGATCAGCGCATGTCGTGCGATCTGGAATCAGCGCGACGCATAACCAACGAACGGTGCGACCCGTGGCCGGTCAGGGGGCCGCAACCTGGCAAAACACCCCGTCTGGCGCGGAATAACCACTGCTCCAGACTGCCTGAAAAGCCTCACAATTCCCGATCCGGGCATCGCTCAGGATTTTTTTTACCCTCAATAACCAATTGATTTTTAACGGGTTATTGAGGATTTACCCGGGGTAATGGGCTACCGGCGCCTTGCCCCGCCGGGATGGATTGGGTATCTTTAGCCCTCTGCTGTCCGCGGTTGCGAACCGCCTTCCGCGACGGGCATCGGACTTCTCCCGAGACCGATTCCGCCGCACGGCACAGATGTCAGGGCTTGTTTCCCATCGGAAACGGCCAGGCACCTGGAATCGCAATCGGACGGGGCGCTACCGGAGCCGGTCCCGGCATTACCTGGGATGCGGGTTTTTTGGCAGCTGCCCGCTTTTTGATAGCAGGATTCTTCTTGACTGCTTTTTTCTTCGCCGGCTTTCGGGCCGGCGTTTTTTTGCCTGTCTTTTTGCCCGCTGTCTTCCGGCTGGCAACGCTTTTGCGTGCCCCTTTGTTAGCAGCGGCTTTGCGCGCAACTTTTTTCTTCAGAATTTTCTTTTTCTTGACTGCTTTTTTGCCGGCCTTGTTACTGGTTTTTTTCTTTGCAGCCTTCTTTTTCGCTTTTGCCATGCGAACCTCCTTCAGTATCGACCTGTAGTGCGTACCTTTAAGACCAGGCACGCGCCCTTCCCACCAACTCCCGCCCGACCACTAGTGCAACGCGGCGCCCGCCTTGGTCGCCAGGTTGCGATACAGCATGTCCGGGTCAATCCGGATGCCACCGCTCCAAGTCAACACGTTCGATATCGGGTCAAAAGCCACGCGGCGGAACAGCGCGGCATCGGACAACACCTCCATCGCCGTGTCTTCCACCAGGTCGCCCAGATAAACATGCCCTTCCAAGCCGTCATCGAAACGCAGCCAGAGCGTGCAGTTGTCCTCCGCACGCAGTTCGGTAACCGTGTGCAGATGGGGCCTGCGGCTGCGGTAACGCCGGAACTTCAGACTGAGTGCCAAGGTTTCGACCCTCCATGGTGATGAGCATTGCAATCCGGAAAAAATCCGGCGGCGCCGCCCTGCGGTTTTATCCGCAGGGCAATGCGCCGCCGGGTGTATTGCTGTTTCAGCACGGAACCCCGCTTCGCTCCGGGGCCCCTGTTTTCAATCGCATGTTTTGTGTCCGATTTCGTTTCCGCTTTTTGTTCCTATGCACGCCTGAAAGACGCCATCAATCCCAACTGAGCGCGCCCCCGGTCTGGTACTCGATGACGCGGGTTTCAAAGAAATTGCGCTCTTTTTTCAGATCGATCATTTCCGCCATCCACGGGAAGGGATTGGTCACGCCCTCGAACAGCACCTCGAGCCCGATCTGCTGGGCTCGGCGGTTGGCGATGAAACGCAGGTATTCCTTGAACATCGCAGCGTTGAGACCCAGTACGCCGCGCGGCATGGTGTCCTCGGCATATTTGTATTCGAGTTCGACGCCCTTGTGGAACAGCTCTTTCAGTTCCTCGCGGAATTCCGCGGTCCACAGATGCGGATTCTCCATCTTGATGGTGTTGATCAGGTCTATGCCGAAATTGCAGTGCATGGATTCGTCGCGCAGGATGTACTGGTACTGCTCTGCGGCGCCGGTCATCTTGTTCTGCCGTCCCAGCGCCAGGATCTGCGCAA
>CAMBCD010000033.1 GCA_945863085.1 Bordetella parapertussis | reverse complement strand
GGGATGCCGCTGGCGGCGATCGCGGCTGCAGCGTGGTCCTGGGTCGAGAAAATATTGCACGAGGCCCAGCGGATGTCGGCGCCGAGGTCGGCCAGCGTCTCGATCAGCACGGCGGTCTGGATGGTCATGTGCAATGACCCGGCAATACGCGCGCCTTTCAGCGGCTTTTTGCCTTTGAATTCTTCGCGGATTGCCATCAGGCCGGGCATTTCGGTCTCGGCAATGGCGATTTCCTTGCGGCCGAAATCGGCCAGCTTGATGTCGGCGACTTTGAAGTCGGCGGTTTTGGCGTTCATGTCTTGCTCCTGGATAGATTTGCGGGCGCCGTTACCAGCATGCCGTCCGAGCCTGGCCGAATATGTGGAGGTAAAAACCTGAATCCACCCGGTCGCAGCGCCCCTCGGGAGCATGTTTTTATTGATGCGTTTTCGTTGCTGCAAAAGCAAAGCGCCCGCACCGTTGCCGGTGCGAGCGCCGTTGATATCTTTGCTGAGCCTGGCCGATGATGGGTAAAACTCAAAACCCCATCGGTCGCAACGCTCCTCAGCGCGGCGGATTATAGCCCACTGCGCCAGCTCTGGCCATGTACCCAAAGAATGCAATTAACCCATTGTTTTATATTTCGGATTGGTGCGCCCTAACATAATGAACCCCATGAGTTTCAAGGGGCTCTGGGTTCAGCCGGTGTGACCTACCTGTTTGAGCATAGCCGATACCTCGGCGTTGGCATTGATGGTGCGCAGGGAAATCGACGGGTGGGCATTGTGCCAAACGCGAAACACTTCATCGGCGAAGCCTTGGCCGATACTGGCGACACTGTCGAAATCAAGGACGATGTCGCGAAATTTTTCGAGCCCCGCCATCAAGCGCCGACCCTGGGAGCGCGAGATCAGCGATCCATCGGCCTTATCCATCAATTGAAGGCCGATAACTGTTTTGGTGAACTCAATGTCAGGCTGGGGACAGAATTCGTCGAACACCTGCCGGAGCGTTCGATTGGTGTTGAGCGTGATTTTGAACTTCACGGTCGTTCCGGCGTTATCCGGCTTGTTTGGGAAGATCAGTAGTTCAGGCCCGCTCCCCTGTTTGAACGAGACACCGAAGCCGTTGGCTTCGACCGAGAACCACTCACACACCTTGGATGAGAAGAAAATGCCTTGTCCGGTGTGATGCGCAGGATCGGTCGTGCGCTTGCCTTTGGATATTTCGGCCACTGCTTCGCGTGGTTCTGCCAGTCCCAATCCGGTGGCGAGTCGCTGGAATAGTCCGATTCCCGAATCCTTTATGCGCAGCACAAATTCATTCGGGTTCACGGCCCCCAGGATTTCCACTGTTGCTGATCCAGAGTGGTCCCGCACGTTGTTCAGCATTTCCGTCGATACGTAGTGAGCGAGGTCAAGCGAATTTCCCTGTATCGAACGGGCGTTAAGCCATGGGCGGATGGCCTCTATCCAGAGGCGGTCTTCCTCGAATGGCAGGCTTGATCGCGCGATTGTTTCCATGGTTCCGCAGTTTATCGCGGCCGCAAACAAAAAGGGCCGCGGTAGCGGCCCTTTTGCGTCGACTCAAGAAGCTCAAATACCGGCTTCCGCTTTAAGTGCAGCAGCCTTGTCAGTGTGTTCCCAGGTGAATTCCGGCTCGTCGCGGCCGAAATGGCCGTGCGCTGCGGTCTTGGTGTAGATCGGGCGCAGCAGGTCCAGCGACTGGATGATGCCTTTCGGCCGCAGGTCGAAATGTTTCTCGACCAGTTCGCCGAGTTTCTCGTCCGAAATCCTGCCGGTGCCGAAGGTGTCGACCAGCACGCTGACCGGACGCGCGACGCCGATGGCGTAGGCAACCTGCAGTTCACACTTGGTGGCGAGGCCGGCGGCGACGATGTTTTTTGCGACATGACGCGCGGCGTAGGCGGCCGAGCGGTCAACCTTGGACGGATCCTTGCCCGAGAACGCGCCGCCGCCGTGGCGCGAGTAGCCGCCATAGGTGTCGACGATGATCTTGCGGCCGGTCAGACCGGTGTCGCCCTGCGGGCCGCCGATGACAAAACGGCCGGTCGGGTTGATCAGGTACTTGGTGTCCTTGGTGATCATGTTCTTCGGCAGCACGGGTTTGACCACCAGCTCGATGATCGCTTCCTCGATCTGCTTGTGCGTGGCTTCTTCGCGGTGCTGGGTCGAGATCACCACGGTGTCGATGTGATGCGGCCTGCCATCGACATAACGCACGGAGACCTGCGACTTGGCGTCGGGGCGTGCCCAGGGCAGGCGGCCATCGCGGCGCAGCTCGGCGTGGCGCTCCATCAGGCGGTGCGAGTAATAAATCGGCATCGGCATCAGCTGCGGGGTTTCGTCGCAGGCAAAACCGAACATCAGGCCCTGGTCGCCGGCGCCCTGGTCAAGATCGAGCCCCTTGCCTTCATCGACGCCCTGCGCGATGTCGGGTGACTGCTCGTCGTAACACACCATGACGGCGCAGCTCTTGTAATCGAAACCGATGTCCGAATCGTCGTAACCGATCTGTTTGATCACCTTGCGCGCGACCTTCGCGTAATCGACGCGCGCGCTGGTGGTGACCTGGCCGGCCAGCACGACCAGACCAGTGTGGGTCAGGGTTTCGGCGGCGACGCGGCCGTTCTTGTCCTGGGTGAGGATGGCGTCAAGGATGGCATCGGAAATCTGGTCGGCGATTTTATCGGGATGGCCTTCGGACACCGACTCGGAAGTAAACAGGAAGTTGCTCATGGGCTCAGTGAACGCAATCGCGTTGAAAGTTAATGAGGGAGGGTGCCAAAAAGGCCGCTAGAATAGCATATAACCCTCGCTTTATTAACGGATTTCCTGCCCGCCTCCGATGTTGATCTCCTTCCTGCAGTGCTGCGCGCGTATGCCTTTGGCGGGGCTGCATTTTTTCGGCGCTGTCCTGGGCTGGCTGGTCTACGGACTGTCGCCGACCTATGCCCGCCACTGTCGTGAAAATCTGCTGGCGAGCGGCCTGTGCCGGGATGAATCCGTTTATCGGGGCACACTGCATGCGGTGATTGCCGAAACCGGCAAGAGCGTCACCGAGTTGTGCAAGGTCTGGTTTGGCAGCGAGGCCGAAATTGCCCGCCTCGTGACTTGTGACGACTGGGGCGTGGTCGACGCCGCCCGGCGCGCGGGCAAGGGCATCATTTTTCTGACACCGCACCTGGGCTGTTTCGAGATCTCCGCCCTGTACACCGCGCAGCGCCTGCCGCTGACCGTGCTCTATCGCCCGCCTAAACGCGCTGCGCTCGAGGACATCATGCGCGCGGGGCGTGCACGGGGGCAGGTCAGCCTGGCGCCGGCCAATGTCAAGGGTGTGCGGCTGCTTTATAAGGCGTTGCGACGGGGAGACGCGATAGGGATTTTGCCGGACCAGGCGCCGGGTGTCGGTGAAGGCGAATGGGCGGATTTTTTCGGGCGCCCCGCGTACACCATGACGCTGGTGACACGCCTGCAGGAAACCAGCGGTGCCGCAGTGATCATGGCCTTCGCTGAACGTCTGGCGCAGGGCCGTGGTTATCGCCTGCATTTTAAGGCCGTCGCTGCTGATCCGCTGGAACCGCCGTCGCTGAATCGCGCGGTCGAAGACGTCGTGCGCAGCTGTCCTGCGCAATACCTGTGGGGGTACAACCGTTACAAGGTGCCGGCAGGCGCTAAAGAACCAGTGATGGGTGATGGGGGATAAGTCATGAGTAAACCCCTGACCTTTGGTGTGCGGTTTTTCACCCATCACGCATCCCCCATCACCCATCACCGCCGCTCATGACCCGCATCGGTCTTGCGCTGATCTGGCTGTTGCACTGGCTGCCCTTGCCGGTGCTGGCCGCCCTCGGCCGTGGCGCCGGAGGCTTGTTGTACCTGCTGGCGGCCGAACGGCGGCGGGTGGTGCTGACCAATCTGCGCCTGTGTTTTCCGGAGTTGCCCGAGGATGAACGTGCGCGACTTGCGCGCCGCCATTTCGCGGCCTTTGCCCGGGCGTTGCTGGAACACGGCATCCTGTGGTGGGGCAGCCGCGAGCGGGTGATGCGCATGGTGCGCGTCGAGGGACTGGAGCACTGGCAGGCGGTGCAGGGCCGGCCGGTGATCTGGCTGGTGCCGCACTTCGTCGGCCTCGACATGGGCGGCTCGCGCATCATCACCGAGTGGCAGGGCATCTCCGTCTACAGCCATCAGAAAAATCCCGCCTTCGACCGCGTACTGCTGCATGGCCGCACACGCTTCGTCAAACCGGTGCTGTTCTCGCGCCAGGACGGCATCCGGCCGGTGGTGAAGGCGATGCGCAGCGGACTGCCGTTTTATTACCTGCCGGACATGGATTTCGGCGAACGTGATTCTATTTTTGTGCCCTTCTTCGGCGTGCCGGCGGCGACGATCACCGGACTCTCGCGCATGGCGCAGCTGGCGCGGGCCGTTGTGCAACCGGTGGTGACCACCCAGTTGCCGGGCGGGGCGGGTTATGTGCTGCGTTTTTATCCGGCCTGGGAAAATTTTCCGACCGGCGACCTGGCGGCGGACACCCGGCGCATGAATGAATTCATCGAGGCGCGCGTGCGTGAGGCGCCGGAACAGTATTACTGGCTGCACAAGCGCTTCAAGACGCGGCCGCCGGGCGAGCAAAAAATCTATTAATCACCGAGGGATGATGTTTAACGTCGATATAATCACTGTAAATGTTCAACAATCCTGACGCAGAAGCGCGTTGCGCGCTGCTGAAAAAAACCAGAACCATCGCCGTGGTCGGCCTGTCGCCCAATGCGGCGCGGCCGAGTTATGGTGTATCGCAGTCACTGCAGGGATTCGGTTTTCGCGTGATTCCGGTGCATCCGGCAGCGAAGGAAATCCTTGGCGAAAAAGTCTACGCAAAACTCGCAGACATTCCGGAGCCGATTGATCTCGTTGACGTATTCCGCAGCGCCGAATTCATCGACGGCGTGGTCGATGAATGCCTGGCACTGGGATTGAAGGCGATCTGGATCCAGGAAGGCATCATCAATGAGCCGGCTGCCGCGCGGGCGCAGGCCGGTGGCATGACGGTGATCATGGACCGCTGCATCTATCGCGATTACCGCGACCAGTGTCGCTGAACCCGCGCCGTCCATGCCTGCGCTTGCCGATACTTCGTCGCCCGCTGTGCCGCTCCTCGCCTTACGTCAGGGTAATGTCTCGTCGCGTGCTCGCCGGCTCTTCGTCTCGGCGGCGCTCGGCAGATGGAGGACACGGGTTCAGAGTAAATTGTTGAAGAAATGAAACTCAAATTCACCAAAATGCACGGCCTGGGCAATGACTTCGTGGTCATTGATGCCACGGTTGCGCCGATTGTGTTGACGCCCACGCAGCTGCGCTTCATCGCCGACCGCCATTTTGGCGTCGGTTGCGACCAGATCCTGATGGTGGAGCCGGCGCGCAGCAAAGACACCGATTTTTATTACCGCATATTCAATGCCGACGGCGGCGAGGTTGAACAATGCGGCAACGGCGCGCGCTGTTTTGTGCGTTATGTGCATCAGCGCGGGCTGACCACAAAAACCGTGATCCGCGTCGGCACGCTGGGCGGCATCATCGAACCGCGGATGGAAGCGGACGGCCAAGTCACCGTGAACATGGGTGCGCCGGAATTCGAGCCGGCGCGCATTCCGTTCAGGGCCCTGGCGCAGGCCCCGCTGTACGATCTGACCGTAAATAAAAAAGTCATTAAAATCAATTGCTTATCAATGGGCAACCCGCATGCCGTGCAGCTGGTGCCCGATGTCGATGCGGCGCCGGTAGCGAGCGAGGGGCCGCTGATCGAAGCGCATGCGGATTTTCCGCGGCGTGTGAATGCCGGATACATGCAGGTGGTGGATCGTGGGCATATCCGCCTGCGCGTGTATGAGCGCGGCGCCGGCGAAACACTGGCCTGCGGCACGGGGGCCTGTGCCGCCGTGGTGGCCGGCATCCAGCGCGGACTGCTCGACTCACGCGTCACGGTTTCGACGCGCGGCGGCGACCTCGTTATAGTATGGGCAGGCGTCGGTCAGCCGGTACTGATGACCGGGCCGGCGGTGACTGTGTTCGACGGTGAAATTGAGTTACCACAATAAGTTACAGTAATAAAAATAGGAACAGCATTGATGAAACCCGATGACGTCGCGGCGTACCTGAAGGAACACCCGGAATTTTTCGAGAGTTACGCCGAAGTCGTCGCCGACGTGATGATTCCGCACCCGCACGGCGGGCGCGCGATTTCGATCAGCGAGCGGCAGATCCTGACGCTGCGCGAGCGCGCCAAGCAGCTCGAAGTGAAACTCGGCGAACTGATCCAGTTCGGCGAGGAAAACGATGTCATCAGCGAAAAAGTGCATCGCCTGGGACTGGCGCTGATCGCCGCACGCGATGTCGCGGCCCTGTCGAATGTGGTCGATTTCAACCTGCGCGAGGATTTTTCGATGCCGCACGTGGCCTTGCGCCTGTGGCATGAAGGCGCCGCTGCTGCCGAGTCGACCTCCGAAGCGACGCGCACCTTCGCCGCCGGCTTGTTGCATCCGCATTGCGGCCCGCTGGCGATGGCCGACACCGCGGCGTTTTTTGGCGAAGCCGCGCCATTGCTGAAGTCGTACGCCTATGTCGCGCTGCGCGGCAAGGACACTTTCGGTTTGCTGGCGCTGGCCAGCGAAGACGCGCAGCGCTTTTATCCCGAGATGGGCACGCTGTACCTGACACGTATCGGCGAAGTCATCGCCGCCTGCCTGCTGCGCCACCTGGAACCGGTGTGACCGCGCGCGGGCGCAAACCACCTTCCGCAAAACCGCCGGCCCCCGCAGCCGGTCCCGCGCAAGCACTGCTGCAGGGTTATATCGACCATCTGGCGCATGAGCGCCGGCTGGCGGCGCATACCACCAAAACTTACCGGCGCGACATCGAAGCGCTGCTTGAATTCGCCGGTGAGCGGCCGCCGACCGCGCTGACTGCGCATGACATCCGGCGCTGCATCGCGCAACTGCACGGCAGGGGCCTCGACGGTCGCAGCCTCGCGCGCATGCTGTCGGCCTGGCGCGGTTTTTACAATTACCTGGCGCGCGACCACGGCGGCAAACAGAATCCCTGCCTCGGCATCCGCGCACCGAAAAGCGCCAAACGCCTGCCGCATGCGTTATCGCCGGATGAAGCAAAACAACTGGTTGAACTGGATGCCGACGATGAACTCGCGGTGCGCGACAAGGCGATCCTCGAACTGTTTTATTCCTCGGGGCTGCGTCTGTCGGAACTGACCGGGCTGGCGCCGGAAGACGTCAATTTTTCCGATGCCACGGTGCGCGTCACCGGCAAGGGCGGCAAGACCCGCATCGTGCCGGTGGGCAGCCATGCGGTGAAGGCGCTGCGCAGCTGGCTCAATCAGCGCGCGGCGATTGCCGGGCTCGACACGCAAGCGCTGTTCGTCAATCCCAAAGGCCGGCGCTTGGGACCCCGCACGGTGCAGCTTTGCGTGCAGCGGCGCGCGCAGCAGCAGGGCATCGCCTCGCGCGTACATCCGCACATGCTGCGCCATTCCTTTGCCTCGCATGTGCTGCAGTCGAGCAGCGACCTGCGCGCAGTGCAGGAAATGCTCGGCCATGCCAGCATTTCGACGACGCAGGTGTACACGCAGCTGGACTTCCAGCATCTGGCGAAAATATACGATTCCGCGCATCCGCGCGCGAAGAGAAAACGCTGAACTGCCATTTACCGCCAAGACGCCAAGAGCGCCAAGAAAAGCAAAACCAGGAATCGTCAGGAAAAGCGGTAAATGTTAAACATGTCGAATAAGTCGATTCGCTGCGAGATGCCTGTTCTCGAAAAGGTTTTCCTTGGCGCTCTTGGCGTCTTGGCGGTGAACCTGCTTTTCATCAACTCCATCACTCATGCATAAACTCATTTTGAAGCCCGGCCGCGAGAAATCGCTGAAGCGCCGGCATCCGTGGATATTTTCCGGCGGCATCGCCCGCATCGAAGGCGATCCGCAGGCGGGTGACGCGGTGGTCGTGTGTTCCGCAGATGGCGCAGCACTGGCCGTGGCGGCGTACAGCCCGCAATCGCAGATCCGCGCCCGGATCTGGGACTGGACCGTGCAAAACATCGACGCTGCCTTCATCGCGCAGCGCATCAACCGCGCCGCGGACAGCCGGAGCGCGCTGCAGTTAGGCGATGTGACCGACGGTATACGGCTGGTGCATGGTGAATCCGACGGACTGCCGGGCATCATCGCCGATCATTACGCCGACACGGTCGTGGTGCAGTTGCTGAGTACCGGCGCCGAACGCTGGCGCGATGCGATTGCCGATGCGCTGGCAGCACTGCCCAGCGTGAAACGCGTGATCGAACGGTCGGACGCCGATGTGCGTGTGCTGGAAGGACTGGAACCGCGCAGTGGTTTGTTACGGGGTGCGGCGGCGGGGGCGCCGCTGATCGTCAGTGAACACGGCTTGAAGTTCAGCGTCGATGCCGGGCAGGGCCACAAGACCGGTTTTTACCTCGACCAGCGCGACAACCGCCTGGCCTTGCGCAAGCTGGCACGCGGAAAAAGTGTGCTCGACTGTTTTTGTTACAGCGGCGGTTTTGCGCTGAATGCGCTGGCCGGCGGTGCGGCGGCCGTGACCGCCATCGACAGTTCGGGCCCGGCGCTGAAGCTTGCGCAGGCCAATGCCGCGCTGAATCAGCTGGAAGGCATGGAATGGCTGGAAGCCGATGTGTTCAAGACCCTGCGCGCCTTCCGCGACGCCGGGCGGACCTTCGACCTGATCGTGCTCGATCCGCCAAAACTTGCGCCCACCGCGGCGCACGCCGAAAAAGCCGCACGCGCCTACAAGGACATCAACCTGCTCGGTTTCAAGCTGCTCAATCCCGGCGGCATGCTGATGAGCTACTCCTGTTCCGGCGGCATCAGCCTCGACCTGTTCCAGAAAATCGTTGCCGGTGCGGCGCTGGATGCCGGGGTTGATGCATGCATCGAAGGCTGGCTGCATGGCGCGGCTGACCATCCGGTGGCGCTCAGTTTCCCGGAAGGCGAGTATTTGAAGGGGCTGTGTTGCCGCGTCAGCGTTTGACTGGCGGCACGTTATCGATCCCGCCCTCATGCCAAGGATGACATTTCCCGATGCGTTTGATGGTCAGCCACGACCCCTTTAACGCACCATGCAATTCCATTGCCTCGCGCGCATAAGCCGAGCAGGTCGGATAGAAGCGGCACTGCGTGCCGAAGAAGGGCGACAGCAGGTAACGGTAGGCGTCGATCAACGCGATCAGCAGGGTTTTCATGGGTGAAATGAGTATAACGCGGCCTGCGGCAGGCCAGGATTGCGCGATCACCGGCGCAGTGGGCAGATTGGCGTTCGCGGGCAGTTCTGATGTGACTTGATACAACAAACCGGCAAACGGTCGCGGGAGATCCGCGGCCGTTTGTGACGCTGCTGTGATCTGCCGGATAATGCATAGCCGGCATCAACAGTCACAAGCAGAGAACCATGCACATCGGCAACAAATATTTCCGGACACCGCAACGCCTGCTGGCGGGATGCCTGCTGGCCAGCGGTCTGGTGCATGTCGTGGTGTTTGTCTGGATGCCGGCTTGGCAGCGCCGGGCGGCGGAAGCGCCGGTGCCGGTGCTCGACGTGGTGCTGGTGGCTGCTGCGCCGCAGGCGGTAGTTGCCGAGCCGGTACCGGCCAGGCCGGCGACTCCGCAGCGCCGTATTGAAGCCGTATCAAAATCAAAACTACCGGAGGCCTTGCCGCCCCCGGCTTTAACGGCGCCGGCCATTATCGAAACTGCTCCGGCGGTTGCGACAGCGGCTTCCGAAGTGCCGCGTGTCGCCGTTGAATCCAGGGCGCCGCCTGCGCCTGCGGAAACGCCGGCAACACTACCGCTGTTCAATGCGGCCTACCTGCGCAATCCTGCGCCGATGTATCCGCCCGTCGCACGCCGCAGCGGCGATCAGGGCACGGTCATGCTCAAAGTGCTGGTCAGTCCTGAAGGTGCACCGCTGCGTGTGGAACTGGATCAGTCCAGCGGCTCAAAACCACTCGACAGCGCGGCGCTTGACGCCGTGAAGGGCTGGCGGTTTGTGCCAGCACGGCGTGGTGCGCAGAACATCGAAGGCTGGGTGCGGGTGCCGGTGTTTTTCAAGCTGGAGTCCTGATCAGGATTCAGCTCCGGTTTGACGGCGATTACCCGCGCCGCGTAACATCGCCGCCCATGCGACTCCACGCACAACGCCGGTTTATCGCGGGCACTGCCCTGCTGGCTTTCCTGTTTGCCATCGCCTTCCCCGCGCTGGCGGTGGCGCGCCAAGCCGTGGATCCGCTGGCCTATGTCAAGATCTGCCGTATCGATACCGGTGTTGCGGGCGATACCGCGGGTATTCCCGGGTCGCTGCAGGCGAAACTGAAAAACGCGCACTGTGTACTGTGCGTGGGTACGGCCAGCCCGCCACCGGCGATTTCACTGGCGCCGGTTGTTGTCGCCAGGGTTCCCGAACTGCTGCTTCCCGTTGACCGCCGCCCGCTGGTGGTCAGCGATCCCTTCGTACTCCATCCGCTGAATCCGCGCGCTCCGCCGCGCGCCTGACCTCAAGCATTTTTTTGGCGCGCTCCGCAGGGAGCGCGGCGAGGTCGCCATGATTCATGCGGCGAATATCATATAAGTATTTGTTTTTAAAGGATATTTTATGTTTTTCTCTCTATCGGGCCATAAGCCGTATGGCGTATTGCTGCTGGCGCTGTTGTGCATGGGCCAGGCGCAGGCGCAAAACGTCACCGTCAAGGACGCGTGGATCCGCGGCACGGTGCAGGGGCAGAGTGCCACCGGCGCGTTCATGGAACTCACTGCCAAATCGAATGCGCGCCTGGTCGGCGTGAGTACACCGCTGACCAAATCCGCCGAAGTGCACAGCATGAAAATGGAAAATGGCGTGATGAAAATGTTTCCCGTCGACGGCATCGATGTGCCGGCGGGGAAAACCGTGCGCCTGGCATCCGGCGGTTATCACCTGATGCTGATGAATCTGCAAAAAACCCTGAACCCCGGCGACAAGGTGCCGCTGCAACTCACCTTTGAACTGGCGGATAAGCCGGCAAATAAAAAGCGCGAGACTGTTGATCTGATGGTCGAGGTGCGCGACATCAAAGGCCAGCCCGCAGCGCATCACCATCATCACTGACCGGTGAGGCAGTGTAATTAACGGGCGATGACGACCGGTTTGCTGCCCAGTGCCTGGCTGGCGCGTTCGGCCGCTTCGCGTGCCGCAGCCTCACTGGTATAGGGGCCGGCCTGCACACGGTAGATGCCCTCGCTTTGCTGTATGCGCAAAGTACCGGCCAGCCAGTCGGCCTGTGATTGCAGTCGTGCGAGGAAACTCTCGGCATTGGCCTGGACACCGAAGGCGCCGAATTGCAGATAGGGGCCGGCCATTGGCGGCGGAACCACGGCTGGCGTGGGAGCTGCCGGGATGGGCGCCGACGGCGGCAACGGCACCGCGGTCACCGGTGTGTTGTCGATGGTGGCCACGACCGGTTGTGATGCGGACGCCGCCGCCTTCGGCGCTTCGACGGCAGGCTGCGGTGTCGCCGGTGACAGACCGGGAATGATGCTTTCGACTTCGACCATGCCGCTGCCGCCGCTGAGGATACCGAGCTTGTACGCCGCGGTGTACGACAGATCGATCAGCCGGCTGTCAATGAAGGGGCCGCGATCATTGACTCGCAGCACCACCGATTTGCCGTTGGCGATGTTGGTGACGCGCACATAACTGGGAATCGGCAGCACGGTGTGTGCGGCCGTCATGGCGTACATGTCGTAGAGTTCACCCGAGGATGTCTGTTTGCCGTGGTAACGCCGGCCGTACCAGCTGGCGACGCCGCGCGCCTTATAGGGTTCGAGCCGGGTCATCGGCGTGTAGTTACGACCCATCACCGTGTACGGACGCATGGTGCCGCGGCCCAGGGGTTCAATTTTCGGCACGGCATCGGGGATGGCCTCGATGTTGGCGGGCGCGTTGGCGCCGGGACCGTCGTCGAGGTAATAACCGCCGCCACCGCCAGAGGATGGCGGGCGATCGCTTGAGCTGCTGCGTTTGGGCGTGCTGCCACAAGCCGTGAGCAGGGCGGCGAGCAGGATCACGGCTGCACGGGAAAGAACGGACGTCACGACCAACTCCTCATTCCTCGATCCTCAATCCTAGGTTTGAACCAGTTTTTTGTGGGTGTTGATGCTCATCAGGATCCCGAAACCGAGACAGATGGAAACCAGCGAAGTTCCACCGTAACTGATCAGCGGCAGCGGCACGCCCACCACCGGCAGGATGCCCGACACCATGCCGATGTTGACAAAGGCGTAGGTGAAAAACGTCATTGTGATCGCGCCGGCGAGGAGACGTGCGAACAGCGTCGGCGCGTTGGCGGTGATCACCATTGCGCGGCCGATGACGAACAGCAGCAGCACCAGCAGCACCATATTGCCGAGCAGGCCGAATTCCTCGGCGTAGACGGCGAAGATGAAATCGGTCGTACGTTCCGGAATGAAATCAAGGTGGGTCTGGGTGCCGTTCATCCAGCCTTTGCCGAGTATGCCGCCCGAACCCACGGCGATGGTCGACTGTATGGTGTGGTAACCGGTGCCCAGCGGATCACCGGTTGGATCAAGCAAGGTCATGATGCGCTGACGCTGATAGTCGTGCAGGGCTGACCACAGGAAAGGCAGGCTGGCCATTCCGGCGACGAACAGCGTGGCGATCACCCGCCACGACAGGCCGGCGAGGAAAATCACATAACAGCCGCTGGCGATGATCAGCAGAGCGGTGCCGAGGTCGGGCTGGCGCGCGATCAGTGCCGCGGGAAATACCAGCATCAGCGCCGCTATCACGTAGTTGCGCAATTTCAGCGAGGCCTCATTGCGGTTGAAATACCAGGCGAGCATCAGAGGCAAGGCGATTTTCATCAGCTCCGATGGCTGGATGCGGGTGACGCCGATATGCAGCCAGCGCCGGGCGCCGTTGACGACGTCGCCGAACAGGGCCACGCCGATCAGCAGTCCGCAGCCGAGCACAAACAGAGGAAGTGCCAGCCGCATCAGGTAATGCGGGGGAATGTTGGCGAACAGCCACATCACCCCCAGCGCCACCAGCATGTTCATCAATTGCCCGGATACCCGGACGTAACTGCCGTTGGATGCGCTGAGCAGCACCAGCAATCCGGTAAACATCAGCAGTACGATTCCGCACAGCAGTATGCCGTCGACATGCTGGGTCATGAAGCGGTAGAGGCGCCTCAGCATGAAGGGCATCAGCGTTTCCCTTCCGTCGCCGCCGGCAGCTTGCCCAGCAGATGGTAATCCAGCACCTGGCGTGCAACGGGTGCCGCGGCACGGGCGCCGAACCCGGAGTTTTCGGAGATTACGGCCAGGGCGATGGTGGGTTTGTCGGCGGGGGCGTAGGCGATGAACAGCGCATGATCGCGGTGTTGTTCGGCGACCCGGCTTTCGACGTATTTTTCGCCCTGCTTGATGGCGATGACTTGCGCGGTGCCGGTCTTTCCCGCGCTGACATAGGGCGCATCGGCGAATACCCGCGCCCCGGTGCCTTCCTTGTTGACACCGATCAATGCATCCTTGATGACCTTGAGGTGTTCCGGTTTGAGCCCGAGATCACGCAGCGGTTTGGGCTCTATGGGTGTTTTGTCGCGGGTCCGGATGTCCTCGATGTAATTGACGATGTGCGGGCGGAACATCACACCGTCATTGGCCAGCGTTGCCGTGGCGGAGGCCAGCTGCAGTGGGGTGTAGTTGTTGTAACCCTGGCCGATGCCGACGCTGATGGTTTCGCCGGCATACCATTTTTTCTGTTCCGGCTTGGAGAAGCGGCGTGTTTTCCATTCGGTTGACGGCAGCACACCCGTGACTTCGCCGGCGATGTCGATGCCGGTGCGGCTGCCGAAGCCGAACAGAGCCATGAAACGCGCGATGGGGTCGATGCCGAGGTCGTTGGCCAGTACGTAGTAATAAGTGTCGCAGGACACGACGATGGATTTGTACATGTCCACCATGCCGTGGCCGTCCACCTTGTCGTCGCGGAAGCGGTGGCCGCCGAACATGAAATAACCCGGATCGCTGATCGCCTGCTGCGGCGTGCGTTTGCCGTAGAACAGCGCGGCCAGTGCCATGAAGGGTTTGAAGGTCGAGCCCGGCGGGTAGGTGCCGGCGCTGGCCCGGTTCAGCAGCGGTTTGTCCGGCGAACCGTTCAATTCGCTCCAGCTTTGCGGGTCGATGCCGTCGACAAACAGGTTGGGGTCGAATCCCGGTTTGCT